>NZ_VJOT01000073.1 GCF_011087585.1 Neochlamydia sp. AcF84 | reverse complement strand
AAGAGCTTTCTTAGTATATTCAACCGCCTGTTCTAAATTACCTTGCTCCTTGTAAATGATGCCCAAATTATTGTAAGAGGTTGCTACAGTGGGATGATTATCACCAAAAAGCTCAAGATCAATAATAAAAGCTTTCTTAGTATATTCAACCGCTTGTTCTAAATTACCTTGCCCTTGATAAATTTGGCCTAAATTACCATAAGAGGTTGCCACAGTGGGATGATTTTCACCAAAAAGCTTGAAGTTAATGTCAAGAGCTTTCTTAGCATATTCAACCGCCTGTTCTGAATTACCTTGCTCCTTGTAAATGCTGCCCAAATTATTGTAAGAGGTTGCTACATTGGGATGATTTTCACCAAAAAGCTTAAGGTGAATGTCAAGAGCTTTCTTAGTATATTCAACCGCCTGTTCTGGATTACCTTGCTCCTTGTAAATGCTGCCCAAATTATTGTAAGAGGTTGCCACAGTGGGATGATTTTTACCAAAAAGTTTGAAGTTAATGTCAAGAGCTTTCTTAGTATATTCAACCGCCTGTCCTGAATTACCTTGCCCTTGGTAAATTTGGCCCAAATTATTGTGATCTCTTGCTACAGTGGGATGATTTTCACCAAAAAGCTTGAAGTTAATGGCAAGAGCTTTCTTAGTATATTCAATCGCCTGTTCTGAATTACCTTGCTCCTTGTAGATGCTGCCCAAATTATTGTAAGAGGTTGCTACATTGGGATGATTTTCACCAAAAAGCTTAAGATCTATGACAAGAGCTTTCTTAGTATATTCAACCGCCTGTTCTAAATTACCTTGCTCCTTGTAAATAGTGCCCAAATTATTGTAAGAAGTTGCTACAGCGGGATGATTTTCACCAAAAAGCTTGAAGTTAATGTCAAGGGCTTTCTTAGTATATTCAATCGCCTGTTCTGAATTACCTTGTCCTTGGTAAATTTGGCCTAAATTACTGTAAGAGGTTGCCACGGTATTATCTGAATTTTGATGAATTGTAAGCGCTTGTTGGATATATTTAGCTGCTTTATTTAAATTTCCTTTGCTAGCATAAATGATCCCTAGAGTATTAAATATTTTAGAATTTTTTGAATCTGCTTCTTTTGCTCTGCAATACCACTTTCTCGCTTTATCCAATTGGGAAAGTCTTAAAGCTATGTCCCCTCGAGTTTGGCATGAATCATCATTTAATTCTGACGATTGAAGCGTTTCTTCATTGCCAGCTAGAAAATCTTGAAGAGCTTGATAGAAAGGAATAAAGATACGATAAATTTTTTTTATCTTTTTTAGTGCTATAGAATCTAAAGCAAACTGCTTTTGAATAATTATAGGTTCTTCAAATCCAAAAGGCTTAATGAGAGGATTCATCATTTCTTGTTGAGCTTGATAATGAGAGTAGGTCTCAAGACGCATAAATAATGCTATGCTTATCCAATCTTTTAACTTTTCACCTGCACCTTTTGTAAGAATACCTTGGTTGTTCAACTTATCAATCCTTGAAAATGTACTAGGGGGCGCCTCTTTTTGAAGAAGGGACAGTCGGTCTAACGCAAGATGAGGAAATCGATAAAGATCATTCTTTACTTTAAACAACATCCCTTGTTTGCTTAATTCGTGTAGGTTTGGATTGAAATTTACCTTATCATCCTGAAATAAATGTTGTTTGGCTAAGTATTGACGAAGGGTAACGTTTTCTTGATAAAGGGAATCAAGTTTTTTTTCAATTGTTTGTTGATACCTCCTAATTAATTCAAAATTGCCTATCAAAGGAGTAAAGGTTAGAAGCTCCATGGGAAGATGCGGCTCTTCGTAATGCCACCACTGGCCTTTTTCATCTATATCAATATATTGTGCCATTTTCTCAGGCGTTTGGATAAGCTCAAATGTTTGGCGATTGCCAAAAGGAGTTTTGCAGCCTTTTCCTTCCGCTCCTTCACCATCAAAGGCAAAGCCTCTTGGCGTAACGCTATCAAAAAAATCAACCTCTTTTATGCAAGGAATATTTAAAGCAGGTAGAATTGTCTCGCCTAGGTTAATCACTTTTAAGTGAAGAAGGGCTGTTAGACGTCTGAAATAATCTCTGTTTCCGAAAGTGTCTTTTTGTATAAGGATGCCAAACTCTAAATCTGAGTAAGGTGTCATCTCTTCCCTCGCTAAAGAACCAAACCCCATCATTGCATATTCACAAGGAGAAGGTCCTAAAACCTCTTGAGCTTGATCTACAAGATGTTTAAAGAAAGTTTTTATCCACTGGGCAATCTCGCTGTAAAGCTCTCTGACTTCCTCTGATGAAGGATCTGGACGGATAAGTTGAATTTTCTTTTCTATTTCCTGCCTAAACTTTTTTAATTCTCCGCGATTGTCCTCAAATTGCTTTTTAGTTATAGAAAGATCTAAAGGTTTTCCTTCGCAGAGCTTGACGAGCGATTCTTCAACTTTTGATAACTTTCCTTTAATACTTTCTTGTTCGTCTAAAGAGGCATTATGTAGGGCATAATTATAAAGTCCTGCAGCTTGAAGGAGCGTTTGCTGCGTTCCTTTTATTAGATGGATATCACCTAGTTTTTCTATGCATACTCTTATCTGAAAAGGATCTTCTTCTTGGATAGCAAGTTTTAAAGCGTGAGTGTAATTCTCTTCCAGCCTGCCTGCCGATAAGAAATTATTGCTCTCGTCAATTGAAAAAGGGGAGGTAGCTAAATGACTTGAAAGTTTGTCAAGATAGGGTTTTAGGTTCTGAGGTTGATAGAGCTGCAAGAACTTAACATTATTAGGCATGTGTTGTTTAAACACACGGGCACAGCTTCTTGCATCAAGAATTTTTCTTAATTCGCCTTCACTTAAATTCCTAAAAGAATGAAAAATCTGTTTGAAAATTTTTAAAGGTAGATTAGCCAAGAGACTAGGAGGGTCAAAAGTGTTATCTTTTGCTATAAGGAGCGAATTGTTGTTAGTGGGTAATATAGTAGAGCTGTGCGTATTCTCTAAATTCATTCGCTTGTCCTTCTTTTAGGCTGGCTTACATTTCAAGGGGTAGAGAGTTGTTTATAACCCTATTGCACCCTTATTTATGCCTCTTTAAGAAGGGCGAAAAAAAATTATTTTCATTTTCTTATATAAAAGTAAAATTAAAAAGGCAATTTTTATATCTTTATAATATAAATTATTAAATAAGAGTCTTCGTACAGGCTTAAATTTGCCTTGGTTTAGCCAAGGGGTAGCTCTTTAGTGGCTAATATTTTTGGGTTAGGGATTATTTTAAATATCTCACAGGATGGGAAGCCCCATTTGAGTAATTTGCCTTTTAAAGCTTAAGGATAATAACGAGCGATCCCTTAACATGCCCAAAGCCAGTAATTTTAAATTTTCTTGCTCTTGATAAATCATTCTTAGGTTGTGGTAACTGCTTACCACTACAGGATGATTTTCACCTAAAAGCTTTAAGTTAATATTTAGGGCTTTCTTAGCATAGTTAGCCGCTTGCTCTAAATTCCCTTGCTTATAGGAAACCATTCCCAGAAGGTTATAGTCTTTAGCTACATGAAGATGGTTTTCTCCAAAAAGCCTAAGATTAATGATAAGCGCTTTCTCGGCATATTTCGCCCCCTGCTTTGAATTTCCTAGCTTTTCGTAAATCATTCCCTGATTATGATATAAAATAGCTGTGTTGGGATGATTTTCACCAAAAAGCTTAGAATTAATGGCAAAAGCTTTTTTGGCATACTTAGCCGCCTTGTCTAAATTGCCTTGGGCTTGGCAGATTGCTCCTAGGATGTTGTAATCAGTTGCCAGGGCGGGGTGATTCTCACCAAAAAGCTTAAAATTAATAGCGAGAGCTTTTTTGGCATACTTAGCCGCTTTGTTCAAATCGTCTTGAGCTTGGTAGATTGCCCCTAACTTGCTGAAACAGCTTGCCACCATGGAATGGTTTTTGCCAAAGAGCCTACGACAAATGCCGAGAGCTTTGTTGGTATGCTCAGTCGCTTTCTCTAAATTACCTTGTTCTTGATAGATTTGCCCTAGGTTGGCATAACGAATTGCCGAAGTGGGATGATTTTCTCCATATAGCCTAAGGCTAACGTTAAGTGCTTCGTTGGCATACCTTGCTGCTTCATCTAGTTTTCCTTGCTCTCTGCAGATTTGTGCTAGGTTATTACAACCCCTTGCTATGGCAGGATAATTTTCACCAAAGAGCTTAGAGTCAATGGCAAGAGCTTTTTTGCCATACTCTGCTGCCTGTCCTAAATTACCTTGGGCTAGGTAGATTGTCCCTAAGTTGTTATATAGAGTAGATATGGTAGGATGGTTCTCACCATAAAGCTCAAGGCTAATGCCAAGAGCTATGGTGCTATAATCTTTCGCTTTATCTAAATTGCCTTGCTCTTTATAGATTTGCCCTAAGTTATTGTATAGGTTAGCGGCTGCAGGATGATTTTTATCAAAAAGTTTAAGGCAAATATAGAGAGCTTTAGTGCTATAATCCAGGGCTTTGTCTAACTTTCCTTGGTCTTGGTAAATTTGCGCTAGATTATTGTAATCTCTCGCTAATGAGAAATGATTTTCTCCATAAATTTTAAGGTCAATGGCAAGCGCTTTATTGGTACATTTTTCCGCCATGCTTAAACTACCCTGGTCTTGGTAGATTTTCCCTAAGTTGAGGTAACGAATTGCCACTGTAGGATGATTTTCACCATACAGCTCAAGATTGATGTTAAGAGCTTTAGTGCTATATTCTGTTGCTTTTTTTATATTTCCTTGATTTTGATAAATTTGTCCTAGATTGCCATAACAGCTTGCCACTAAGAGATGATTTTCACCAAAAAGCTTAAGATTAATAGCAAGTGCCCTGTTGCTATAATCGATCGTTTTGTCTAGATTACCTTGAGCGTGATAAATTGCTCCGAGGTTGTTGCAGCTGATTGCAACCTTAGGATGGTTTTCACCAAAAAGCCTGAGATAGATGTTAATCGCTTTATTACTATATTCTGCTGCTTTGTGCAATTTACCTTGCTCGAGATAAATGATCGCAAGGGCATCCAAAACCTCAGCATTATTTGGGTTATCGTTTTCTGCTAGAAGATACCATTCTTCTGCTTTTTTATGCTGAAAAAGCCTGCGGGCTATATTACCCTGCGTCTCAGGTGAGTTATCTTCTAAATTAGAAGACTTAAGTTTGCCTTCATGACCGGCTAAGAATTCTTGAATAGCTTGATGGAAAGGAATGAAGATACAATAAAGCTTTTCTATTTTTTTTAGGACTTCCTGATCTAAGGCAAACTGCTTCTGGATGAGAGCTGGATCATTGAACCCAAAAGGTTTAATCAAAGGATTCATCATATGTTGTTGCGCTTGATAATGAGAGTAGGTCTTAAGACGCATAAATAGCGCTATACTCATCCAATTTTTTAACTTCTTAGCTGCGCCCTCTGTTATAAATTTTAACTCTTTTAGCCTGCCAATCCTAGTAAAAGTGTCAGATGCCTCTACATTTTTAAGAAGAGCGAGCCGGTCCAAAGCTAAATGAGGAAAACGATAAAAATCATTTTTAACTTGGAAAAGCATACCCTGCTTTTCTAGATCACCCATTCCTGGATCAAAAGCTTTCATATCATCGGGCACAAGGTGCTTTTTGGCTAAGTACTGTCGAAGGGAGAAGTTTTCTTGGCAATGAATATCAAGTTTTTTCTGAAGTGTTTCACTATACTGTTTCGTTAATTCAAGATTGCCTAGCAGATGAGTAAAGGTTAGCAATTCCATAGGAAGATGAGGCTCTTTCTCATGCCACCATTGGCTTTCTCCATCCTTTGCGGCATATTGAGCCATCTTCTCAGGAGTTTGAATAAGCTCAAATGTTTGGCGATTTCCAAAAGGTGTTTTACAGCCTTTACCTTGTACTCCTTCCCCATCAAAAGCAAAGCCTCTGGGTGTAACGCTATCAAAAA
The DNA here is from genome assembly GCF_011087585.1 of Neochlamydia sp. AcF84. Lineage (NCBI taxonomy): Bacteria > Pseudomonadati > Chlamydiota > Chlamydiia > Parachlamydiales > Parachlamydiaceae > Neochlamydia > Neochlamydia sp. AcF84. Next base: position 91,039 of record NZ_VJOT01000073.1, on the reverse strand, counting down.
AATTAGCTTTTCTTATGCAAGGAATATCTAAAGCAGGCAGGATAGTCTCTCCTAAATTGATGACTTTTAAATGAAGAAGGGTTGTAAAATACTTAAAATACTTTCTATTTACTGGAGTTTCTTCTTGCATAAGGATGCCAAATTCTAAATCAGAGTAGGGGGTCATTTCTTCTCTAGCTAGAGAGCCAAACCCTATCATGGCATATTCGCAGGGTGGGAGTCCTAAAATATCAAAAACTTGTATTGCAAGGTGTCCAAAGAAGTTTTTTATCTGTTGAGCAATCTCACCATACAGCTCTCGGACTTCCTCAGGCGAAGGATCCGAGGCGAGAGTTTGAATTTTCTTTTCTATTTCATCCCTAAACTTTTTTAATCCTTCGCGATTATTTTCAAATTGTTTTTCGATTATAGGAATATCTACAGGTTCTCCTTGGCAAGCCTTGCTAAGCAAAATCTCGACTTTTGATAGCTTTTCTTTAATAATTACTTGCTCGTCTGAAGTTGAATCATGTAGTGCGTAATTATAAAGCCCTGCAGCTTGAAGGAGGGTTTGCGTCGTTCCTTTGATTGAATAAATATCACCTAATTTTTCCATGCATAATCTTATCTGGAGAGGATCTTCTTCTTGGACAGCAACTTTTAAGACTTGCGTGTAATTCTCTTCTAGTTTATCTATTGATAAAAATGTATTGTTCTCGCCGATGGAAAAGAGATTTTTATCTAAATATTTTGCAAGCTTATCAAGATAGGATTGTACTTTCTCAGGTTGATAGAGCTGCAAAAATTTGACGTTATTAGGCATTTGTTGTGCAAATACTCGAGCACACCTTCTTGCATCAAGAATTTTTCTTAGTTCATGCTCAGTTAAACTACTAAAAGAATGAAAAATCTGTTGGAAGATCTCTAACGGTAGAGTAACCAAAGGATTAGATGGGTCAAATGTATCATTTTTATCCACGTTATATTTTGTTGTTAAAAATCTTTTTCTTTTATTCCTTATATCTGACTTATTATCTTTTTTAAGAGGTTTATCTTGCCCTACAAGCTTTTGTGCATAAATGAAATGGCCACCTAGATCAACAATAAGGATATATTCTTCAGGTCTTTTTTCCGGAGAAATAGTTTTCCATTCTTGGGAATTATCTTCCAGAGGTGAGCTTGCTTTAGGAAAAATTAGCCTATCGTGAATGCCGCAAGCCAGCTGTTCTTCGTTAACTGTTATTAATCTTATAGGAATAGATAAAGCTGTAGCTAATAGATCTCCTTCGCCCAATCCACTTATCCAAGTCCTTTTTCCTTTTATTTTTTCAGCTCTTCCATTGTTCTTGTATTTAACAATGTCTGCGAGTACTCGCCTTAAATAAAAAACTTTATTAGAGCTCTCTTCTAACAAAGGTATTTTCCTAGAAAGGCAGTTATAGCTTCCTAAAAAAGCGCTAAAAAAGCAGTCACCGTCACTTGGCACACCTTTTAATTTAAAGCATTCTTTACCCAGATAGTCGGCAACAGCATTTACTTTGGCTACGATTGAATCGTCAATAATAGCAGTGGGGTTATGCCACAAGGATTTAGCTATTTGATGGTCATCCCATTGACTAGAAGAAGCGCTTAAAACAGATGGTTTATCGCATGTGTTTTGACTTTCATTAAGTACCTTATGTTCAATTTTTCTTGAATAAAGCTCTTTCCACTCCCCAGTTTGCTCAATTAGTTGCTTCCATTCTTTGCTAACGCCCCGTGCGTTAGATAAATCTTGCTGTCCTAGTTCCTTGAAAATCTTTAAGCTAATCTCTGTATAGGGGCCTAGCTTTAGTCCAGGTTTTGCTAATACTAGTTCCCTAAATGCTGTAAATATGAAAGGGGTAATAGAAGAGTTTTCTAAATTCATTTATTTGGCCTTCTTTTAAGGTTACCTGCATCGCTGCAGGTGATTAGCATTTCTTATAGCTTTCCTAACCATTTGAATAATACTTTTCAAGAGAAATTAAAAATAATACGCTTTGAAATACTACGTTTATAGGCTCTAAAAGGTTGTTGTCTCTCTGCACGGTCTCTTTTCGATTAAAAATACAATCTTGTTGAGTAGATGATTGCATAAAAAGCTGTCTAAAACCGTATAATAGCTCTACTTTCCATAAAAAGAGATAGGGAAACAAAACAATCTCTAAATTTTTTTTGAGTGTATGGCTTTAAAAATTTAGATGGGCTTAGGCAATAGGGTAATACTTATTCATTATGATTGCCTGCTTTGTAATGGTTGGTTTAAATAAATTTTCATATGATAGCTTGATAATTTTCAATTAACAACTTCTAGGCAATTTTAAATCTAGGCAAGATATTAGGTCTCATTCCCTATAATGGCTTAGATTTGTCGTGCTTTAGTCAAGGCCAAAACTCGTAGGTAGCTAATGTTGTAGAGTTAGAAGTGATTTTAAAATATTTCACCACATGTGAGGCCTCATTTGAGTGATTTTCCCCCTATAGCTTAAGCTTAATGACTCGCGCTTTTTTTACATATTCAGCTGCCTTTTTTGAATTTCCTTGTGCTTGGTAGATTTGTGCCAGCTTGCGGTAAAGAAGCAATACAGTGAGATTATCTTCACCTAATAGCTTAATATTGATTTTGAGTGCTTGATTGATGAACGTAGCTGCTTCCTCTAAATTTCCTTGTTTTTGGTAAATTGACCCTAGCTCATCATAACCTAATGCCACATTGGAATGTTTTATGCCGTAACATCTAATATTGATTTCAAGTGCTTTTTTAATATATTCAGTTGCATTTTCTAGGTTACCTTGTTTAATGTAAACTTGCCCCAGGCTGCGGTAGGCTATTGCTACATCAGGATGATGTTTGCTAAAAAGCTTAAGATTGATAGTAATGGCTTTTTTTATATATTCGACCGCTTGCCTCAGATTTCCTTGCTCATAGTAAACCCGTCCTAAATCACTATAATTTTGTGCAACATCTGGATGATTACCCCCAAAAAGCTTACGAGCAATTCGTAGAGCTTTTCCAGTGTACTTGGCCGCGTGTTTTAAATTTCTCCGAGCTTTGTAGATTTGCCCTAAGAGATGGTAATTATTTGCAACCTCCGCGTGATCCTCACCATATAGCCCGCGGTTAATCCTTAACGCTTGATTGACATGCTTATGGGCATCTTTTAACTTCTTTTGATGATAATGAATTCTTCCCAAATTGTAATAACGAATCGCTAGAGTAGGATGATTATCCCCGAAAAGCTTGCTTTCAATTAGTAACGCACGATTGACATGCTTAAACGCTTCCTCAAACTTACCCTGATCGCAATAGATCATTCCTAGGTTGCTATGACCTCTTGCGATAGCTGGATTACACTCACCAAAAAGTTCGCGATCGATTATGAGCGCTTGGCTAACATAATTGGCAGCTTTTCCAAAGTTTCCCTGCTCTTGATAGTAAAGCCCTAAAGCGTTATAAGATTTTGCCACAGTTGGATGGTTATTGCCAAAAAGCGCCAAATTGATTGCATGGGCTTTTTCGAAATACTTAGCTGCTTGCTCAAAACTCTTCTGTTTATAGTAAAACATCCCTAAGCTGTTGCAATAGGTAGATATACTAAGATGATCCTTAGTATAACACTTTTTCGCAATTTCGAGCGCTAGGCTAAAATATTTTTTAGCTTTTTTTAACTTGCACCATTCTAGATGAAGTAATCCTAAATAATTATAATTTTCTGCTACTATAGGATGAAATATGCTGTAATATCTTATATTAATAGTCAGAGCTTGATCAAGGTGCTTAGCAGATAGCAGCAATTTTCCCCAATCTTTATAAATCATCCCTAAGTTATTATAATCTATCGCTACCTCAGGATGATTTTTACCAAAAAGCTTAATATCAAGTTTAATCGCTTTTTTGGTATACTTAGTCGCCAAAGCTAAGTTTCCTTGTTCTTGGTAAATTAACCCTAAATTGCCATAACGCGTAGCTATCATATTAGGGTTTTCTCCAAAAAATTTACGGCCAATTTCAAGCGATTTATTAACATACTCAGCTGCCTTGTCTAAATTGCCTTGATGTTGGTAGAGTATGCCCCGATTGTTATAGTATGAGGCTAGATTAGGATAATTTTCACCATAATGCTTAATCACAATTTCGATTGCTTGTTCAAAATATTTAGCAGCTTTTGGTAAATTTCCTTGTTTTTGGTTAATTAGCCCTAGTGCATTGAATATGCTAGCGTTTTGCGGATCTGCTTTTTTGGCTACTCTGTACCATTTTTTTGCCTCCTCAAACTGGAAAAGTCTTAAAGTTATATCTCCTTGGGTTTTCGGCGAATTATCTTCTAAATCTAATAATCTAATGTTATCTTCATGGTCTGCTATGAAATTTCGAATGGCTTGATAAAAAGGAATAAAAATGCGATAAATTTTTTTTACCTTTTCTGAAATTTTATGATCTAAAGCAAATTGTTTCTTGAGAGAGTTTGAATCATTAAAATCAAAGAGCCCAATGAGTGGATTCATCATCTCACGCTGCGCTTGATAATAAAAATAGGTTTTAAGGCGCATAAATAGCGCTATACTCATCCAATCCCTTAATTTATCTTTCGCGGCCTCCATTATAATCCCTATCTTATTTAATCTATCGATCCTAGTAAAGGTGTCGGAAGCCTCTATTTTTTTGAACAAGGCTAGTCTATCCAAAGCTAAATGAGGAAAACGATAAAAATCATTTTTAACTTGGAAAAGCATTCCTTGTTTTCTTAAGTTATCGATATCTGGATCAAAATTTTTCATATCCTCTTGAACTAGGTGCTGCTTGGCTAAATACTGGCGCAGATCAAGGCTTCCTTGATAAGATAAATTAAGCATTTCTTGAATATTTTTATTATAGGTTTTAGTTAACTCATCATTACCTAGCAAATGAGTAAAGTTTAGTAATTCCATGGGAAGATGAGGCTCTTTTTCATGCCACCAGTGGCCTTTTTCGTTTTTAGAAATATATTGAGCCATTTTTTCAGGAGTTTGGATAAGCTCAAATGTTTGGCGATTGCCAAAAGGAGTTTTACAGCCTTTACCTTGTACTCCTTCACCATCAAAAGCAAAACCTCTGGGTGTAACGCTATCGAAAAAATTAGCTTTTCTTATGCAAGGAATATCTAAAGCAGGCAGAATCGTTTCTCCTAAATTGATGATTTTTAAATGAAGAAGGGTTGTAAAACACTTAAAATATTCTCTATTTTCTCCAGTATCTTCTTGCATAAGGATGCCAAATTCTAAATCAGAGTAGGGGGTCATTTCTTCTCTAGCTAGAGAGCCAAACCCTATCATGGCATATTCGCAGGGTGTAGGCCCTAAAGTATCAAAAACCTGTATTGCAAGGTTTCTAAAAAGAATTTTTATCTGTTGAGCAATCTCACCAAATAGCTCTTGAACTTCTGCAGGGGAAGGATCTGAGCTGAGAGTTTGGATTTTCTCTTCTATTTCATCCCTAAATTTTTTTAATCCTTTGCGATTATTTTCAAATTGCTTTTTGGTTTTAGGAACATTTACATCTTCTCCTTTGCAAGCCTTACTAAGCAAAATTTCGACTTTTGATAGCTTTTCTTTAATAATTGCTTGCTCGTCTAAAGAGGCATTATGTAGAGCATAATTATAAAGCCCTGCAGCTTGAAGAAGGACTTGCATTGTTCCTTTGATTAAATGGATATCACCTAATTTTTCAATGCAAAATCTTGTCTGGGTAGAATCTTCTTTTTGGACAGCAACTTTTAAGACTTGGGTATAATCCTCTTCTAGCCTATCTATTGATAAAGATGTATTGTCTTCGCCAATAGAAAAGAGATATTTATCTAAATAATTAGAAAGCTTGTCAAGATAGGATTGTAGTTTCTTAGGCTGATAAAGCTGCAAAAAATTGACATTATTAGGCATGTGTTGTTTAAACACACGGGCACAGCTCCTTGCATCAAGGATTTTTCTTAATTCGTCTTCAGTTAAACTGCTGAAAGAAATAAAAATTTTTTTGAAAATTTTTAAAGGTAGAGTAGCCAAGGGACTAGAAGGGTCAAAAGTGTTTTTCTTTGCTATAGGAAGGGAGTTGTTTTCAGTAGATAATAGGGTAGACTTGTGTACGTTCACCACATTCATTTTTTTATCCTTCTTTTAAGTTGGCTTGTATTTCAATGCGTAGGAAGAGCTTGTTATGACCTTTTACATCCATTCCATATATTTTCAAGAGGGTTGTAAAAAATAATTTTACCTTTCATATAAAAATAAACTTAAAAAGGCAACTATTATAATTTTTTGGCATAATTTTTAAGCAGGGGCTATTTAGTATGAATGATTTATTTCTTGGCATAAGTCTTTTGCAATCTTGCTTTTCACTGAATTTTTTTAATTTAAGGGAAGTAAGAGAATGTTTAGCCATTCTTTGCCTATAAAAAGAGTAAGTTTATTATTTTAAAATAATATTTGCTGCTGAGAGGTCAACATTACAGATGGCTCCCTATCTATTTTTTTCTATCTAACACCATTTCTCTTCCTGGGAGCAATTTTCTTATCATTCGCTGGCATTAGAAATCCCAGTTTTGTAATAGTAAACACCTTTAATGGCAGGAGCGGAAGATGGGTAAAAGAATTATTATTACTGCAGGGGGTACGGGAGGCCATATTTTTCCTGCTATTGCTTTAGGCAAACAGCTTATGGCAGCAGATGACTCTCTTGAGCTTTTGTATGTAGGGGGAAATCTTGATATCAATCTTTATTTTGACAAAGATTTCTTCCGCTATCAGACGATCACTTGCGCTACTTTTACAAATAAATCTCCTTGGGAGACTTTAAAAGCTTCCTACAAGATTTTAAAGGGTATAAAGCAGAGTTGCAAAATTATTAGCGAATACCGTCCTGATATGGTAGTAGGATTTGGGAGCTATTATACCTTGCCTATGCTTTTAGCTGCCAAAGCTAAAGAAATTCCTTTTATCCTTCATGAAGCTAATAGTGTTCCCGGAAAAGTTAATCGTTGTTTGGCAAAGTATGCTTCCTTTGTAGGCATCCACTTTCCTGATACGGCAGATCTTTTAGGGGGAAAAACTTATGAAGTTGGCATGCCATTACGTCCAGAATATTATAAGGGTGATAGCTCTTCCTCTAAAGCACGTGAATTCTTTGGGCTAGAGAAAGAGCGAGATACTATTTTAGCTTTTGGAGGCTCACAAGGAGCTTTAAATCTGAATAATTTGGTTAGCGAAGCTTTGATTCAGCACTTAAAGCATGCTAAAGAGCAATGGCAGATCATTCATTTAACAGGTGATGCTTCTACTTCTCAATTTTTTAGAGAAGAATATCGAAAAGCAGGCATTAAGGCTTGTGTCAAACCTTTTGAGACACATATGGAACTAGCATGGCAGGCGGCAGATATCTCCATTACCCGTGCAGGGGCAGGGAGCATTGCTGAGCAGATGGAATTTGAGGTGCCCGGGATATTAATTCCTTATCCTTATGCTACCGATAACCATCAGGAAAAAAATGCGGCTTTTCTAGTAGAAAAAGTAGGGGGAGCTTTAAGGTGCCAAGAAAAGGAATTAAATGCTTTTCATTTAGCGGGTAAAATAGAATCTTTTACCCTAGAAAAACGGAAAAAAATGAGCCAAGCGATGCAAAATTACAAGATCCACCACCGACCTAAAGAGCTTTATACGCTTATTCTGGAGGCGCTCCACGTATGATTTCAAAGGTAAAGCACTTTCATTTTATTGGCATCGGTGGCATCGGCATGAGCGGTTTAGCACGCATTCTTTTAAAAAAGAAGATGGTTGTAACAGGCAGCGACATGCAAGCCAACTATGTAACGGAAGAATTGTCGAAAAACGGAGCTAAAATATTTATCGGCCATGCGGCTCATCAAGTTCCTGCTCATGCCGCTGTCATCTACAGTTCAGATATTAAAGCTGATAATCCAGAGTATTATGCTGCTTTACAGCAGGGGTGCTTAATGCTTCATCGTTCTGACTTGCTCTTATACTTAATGCAGGAGCAGAAAACTTTAACGGTGGCAGGAACGCATGGTAAGACTACGACCTCAGCTCTTTTAACCTGGGTAATCATGCAAGCTGGCTTGGATCCTTCCTATGCGGTGGGAGGAATGCTTTCTTCTTTTAATTCAAATGCTGGGCATGGGGAAGGGAAGTATTTTATAGCCGAAGCTGATGAAAGTGATGGCACCTTTCTTAAGTATCATTCTTATGGAGGCATTATCACTAATATTGATGCCGATCATCTTAATTACTTTGGCAAGATAGAGAATTTAATTAAGGCTTTTAGCCAATTTTTAAGCAAAGTGGAAACATCGGAGCATCTTTTTTGGTGCGGGGATGATAAACATCTTTTAGCTTTAAAGCCTAAGGGCGTTTGTTATGGATTTGGAAGCCATTGTGAGCTACAAATTAGTAACTTTTCTCAAAAAGGATGGAACATCTCTTTTGATGTAGATTTTAAGGGTTGCCATTATTCGTCTATTCAGTTGCCTATGGTAGGACGTCATAATGCTCTTAATGCTGCGGCCGTGCTAGGATTAGCTTTAAGCTTAGGGGTTGCAGAAAATAGAATTCGTGCAGCTTTTCTTTCATTCGGTGGTATTAAGCGTCGCTGCGAAAAAAAGGGCGAGAAGCATCACATTTTAATGCTTGATGATTATGCTCACCATCCGACAGAAATAAAAGCCACTCTAGAAGGTATACGTCAAGCTGCAGGGGGGCGGCGTCTGATTGTTGTTTTCCAACCGCATCGCTACACCCGTACTCAAGATTGCTTGGGGTTATACAAAGATGTTTTCGATGATGCAGATGAGGTATTTATCACGGAGATATATGCTGCCGGCGAAGCACCTATAGAGGGGGTTTCTTCAATAGAAATTATCAAGGAAATAGAAACTAAAGGCATAAAAAAAATTCATGCAGTGCAGCGGCAAGATCTAGACTCTTTACTTTTGGATTTTGTTCATCCCCATGATATTGTTGTTTCTATGGGAGCCGGCGATATTACTAAGTTTTCTCACGAGTTGCTCGAGCTATTCAGGCAACGAGCGCCACGTAAGCTCAAAGTGGGGATGGTTTTTGGAGGGCGCTCAGTAGAGCATGAGGTTGCATTCTTATCGGCTAGCCATATTTGCAAATACGTTTCACCCGAGCTTTATGAGATTAAGTATTTTGGTATAACAAAGCAGGGGCAGTGGCTTGTAGAAGATAATAATATGCAGGCGCTTAAAGAGCGCATGCAGGAGCTAGCAGCTGCAAAAACTACCTCCTGTATAGAGGTAAGTGTTTTTAATCAATTGATGGAGTGCGATCTCTTTGTGCCTATTTTGCATGGGCCTTATGGCGAAGATGGAACCATTCAAGGCTTTTTTGAAATTCTCGATAAAGCTTATATAGGCCCTGATCATGTCTATGCGGCTATTGCTATGGACAAAGCTCATACCAAACATCTTATGCAAGCACATCAGATAGCTACCTTGCCTTTTATAGAAATCAGCTATAAAAAGTGGAGAACAGATAGTACATCACTTATTCAATCGATTCAAAACAAATTAAATTTTCCGCTTTTTATAAAGCCTGTGCATTTAGGATCAACGATCGGCGTACAAAAAGTCACGCATGCTGATAGCTTATATTCAGCGATTCAAGAAGCCTTTCATTATGACTTTAAATTAATCGTAGAGGAAGGGCTTACAAATTTTAGGGAAATAGAATTTGCAGTTTTAGGTAATGAAGAGGCTGAAGTATTTCCTCCCGGCGAAGTGTTTTCTCAAGGCCATGTTTACGATTTTGAATCTAAATATGGGGCAAACAGTATGAAAACCATTCCTCAAGCTTCTTTATCACCTGAAAAAAATAGGGAGGGGATAGAGCTAGCTTCAGCTGCCTATCAAGCAGTTGGAGGGACAGGAATGGCGCGCGTAGATTTTTTTCTTGATGCTAATGAAAAATTTTGGCTAAACGAAATTAACCCTATCCCAGGATTTACTTCCCTTAGCCTTTATCCTATGATATGCCAGCTAAATGGAGTGGACGGGGAGGAGCTATTCAATCGCTTAATTATACTTGCGCTTGAACGAAAACGAAGAGATGCTATTTTATGTAGGCAGCATTAAAACTTCTAGAGATGGTTAATTACAGCTTTTCATTTAATCTCTGATGCGAGAGCATCTTTGCAGGAAGTGAGAAAAAATGCTATGATCTGGCTGAGCAAGGAGCTAGCAGAAATAACCCTGAATTTTATGTTTGTCAAAAGAGGGGAGATATCTCACCAACAGAGTGCTTCTACCCTCTTCATCCCTTTAGGTTAAAAGTCCTTATGAGAAAAAAAAAAGAGAAGCTTTCCATACGTACAGCTTGTTTATGGATTATGCTTTTTACTCTAGCTATCTCCGGATCTGCTACTGGAGGTTTAATTTATTATAAATATATAAAAAGACAGCGTCTATATAACCCACAGTATAACATTGTAGCTATTGCGCAAACGACTCCTGATAAAGAACCTTTGAAAACCGCGTATCTTGCTGAGCTTCTTAACTTATCGATTGATCAACCAACCAATATCTTTCGCTTTAATACCCAAGCAGCTCAACAAAAACTTTTAGATTCTCCTTTGATTACTCATGCCTATGTAAAAAAAATCCTCCCAGGAACTATTTATGTGGATTATGAATTAAGAAAGCCTTTTGCTTATTTATTAGATTATCATAACACAGTTATCGATCGTGAAGGTGTGACTTTTCCCTTTAAACCTTTTTTTACTCCTAAAAAACTACCAGAAATATACTTGGGAATAACAGATTCTTCCCCGTTGATTTGGGGAAAACCTATCCACGAAATTAAATGCAAGCTCGCCCTTTATTTAATTGATCTGCTTTCAACCTATTGTTGCTCGGAATATTCTTATCTAACTCGTGTTGATGTCTCCCAGGCTTTTGCAGATAGCAAAGGTAAAAGGCAAATTGTAGCTATCCTTGATGAGCAGGTGGAAAGAACAGATCAAGCAGGAAAGCTTGTCAAAGGAATAGCTTCGCATGTATTGCGGTTGAGTGTAGACAATTATCGGCAAGAATTAGCCAATTATCTGCAATTGCGCCCTTTATTAAAATATCATGCCAAATGTGTGGAAGGAGGGGAGGCAGAAAAATTATTAAAATATGCACCTCTAATTGTAGATTTACGTATTCCTGCGCTCGCCTACATCAAAAGCTCTCCTCTTTAGAGGTCTTAGCAGCTGAGAAAGTAGTTGAGAGTTCAAAAAGCAATTTACCTTATCATGCCGTTCGATAAAATTCTGATAAAATAGGGTGGAATTAAAAAATTGTTTAATTGCTTTTTAATTAGGTGAGAAATAAGGCTCCAGATTCATTTTATCGTACGTTTCAGATAAGCAGGCAAAGAGCTTTAATGGGATACTTCTTGAGTTAAATTCTTCCTGATGCTAAAAATGCTAGCTTGTAAAACTATAATAAACATTTGTAGAGCTATGAAAGAATTTGTTGAATATATCGTAAAAAATTTAGTAGACGCCCCTAATGATGTAAATGTTAATTGCTATGAAGGGGAACGAGGAATGATCGTAGAAGTACGGGTTAATCCTCATGATATTGGGAAAGTTGTAGGAAGGAAAGGAAATACTATCAAAGCCTTACGAACAATATCCATGATGATTTGTGCTCGGCTTGGGCGACGCGTTAGAGTGGAAATTATTGAGTAATCCTGTTAAGTATTAAATATTGAGAATAGCTTGCTTTTTTTACTTAATCTTTTTTTAGATAACTTCATTGCCAGCAAGTGTGCTTAAATAAATGCTTAAAGCCTAGACATATAAGCAGCAAATAAAGTGATTTATCTTTAATCTTTTTGGGATTTTAGCCTTACTTTAAGTTTCATCAAATACCAGCTATCAGGCTTTTAACAGATTTTTTTACTGCTTTATAACTTGAATCTTTGATGCGGGTAAGGAAGTAACAGCAAAGAGCCTGCGGTTAAGGGCTGGGCCCTAAAGGAACCGAAAAGAAAGTTATATAGAAGCAGCAGACTTTTAGCTTTTGCTTTTATGAAAGACCATCTGCAAATGCAAGATATAGATTGTTAAAACAAAGAATTAAAAGTGCTAATAAAGCATACCTGCAGAAAAAAGCTTAGCTTTGAGAAAGGGGGCATAAAAGGGAGAGCGTTTAAGAAGACGAGCGCTTGCAGCTTTTAATCATTACTTTCTATAAAAAAAGCAAAATATGATCCTCTTAAAAGGCTAATAATCACATTTCAGAAAGTTTTTTTGATGTTCTTTGAAGTGAATGGATGATTGAATTTAAGAGGGAGAATAACTTTAAGCAGGTAGGTATAAAGTTGAAAAGAGCTGTAAGTGCTACTTGCGGGGAAAATAAAAGAAATAATTAAATAACTAACAAGATGATGGGATTTTGAAAGGAGCTAGCTATCTTCCTCGAATATCATGAAAGCTTTTCTTAGCTTCTACAATCAGAGCCAAGAATTATCTAACAGGTCTCTTTATGCTTGATCTTACCATTTGAAAGACATGTTAAAATTTAAGGCCTTGAATAATAAATGGTTAAATTTAAATAAACAATGCTTTGACCAAGTTTAGGTAGTTGACAGTGGCTAGTGGAACATTAGAAAAAGAAGAAATAGAACAAATTTTTATAAATTTTGCTATCGAAGCTCAAAAGCAGCTCCCTACTGCCCTTCCTCAAAATAAAAAGCGCGTGATCATTATTGCCGGTCCTACTGGCTGCGGCAAGTCTCATTTTGCTCTCCAGCTGGCAAGAAAGATCCATGGAGAAATCGTTTCAGCTGACTCCATGCAAGTCTACAAAGGAATGGATATTGGTACAGCTAAGCCTACACTTGAAGAAAGACAACAGATTTCTCATCACCTCATCGATATTTGCCATTTAGCAGATTCTTTCAATGTTGTAGATTTTTGCTATGAAGCGCGTCAAGCCTTCCAGCGTATACACAATAGAGACAAGGTGCCTATTGTAGTAGGAGGGGCAGGCTTTTATATTCATTCTTTACTCTATGGACCTCCTCTAGGGCCTCCCTCTATTCCTGAAATTAGAAAAGCTTTAGAAGAAGAATATGATAGGCTAGGCCCCGAGGTCTTATATGCTCGTCTTCAGCAGCTAGATCCCCATTACGCCAGTGGGATTACAAAGAATGATAAGCAAAAAATTGTGCGTGCTTTGGAAATCATTACTTTAACTGGAGAAAAAGTTAGTAAGCTTTCGTGGAAGGGGCGCCATAAGGCTCAAAATTATGACTTTCGGTGCTGGTTTTTATTTCGACCTAGGCCTCATTTATATCATCGCATTGAAAACCGTTGTGATCAAATGATTGAAGAAGGTTTGCTAGAAGAGGTCCAAGGTTTGTTAAAACAAGGTCTCTTAGCTAACTCCTCTGCAGCCCAAGCGATAGGCTATAAGCAAGCGATTGCTTATTTAGCAACCGACAGAAGGCCCGAGGATTATCTTCAGTTTGTCGAGACATTTAAACGAGCTTCTAGAAACTATGCCAAACGTCAGCATACCTGGTTTGGCAAAGAACCTTTGTTTAACTGGATTGATATGGACCTTTATGACACGGAAATGATTGCCGACCTTATTTCTAAAGATATCGACAGCTGCTAATTATTATTGTTTTTTAAAGAGCTTTACCGAAAAGGGTAAATCAGCTATGATTTTGCTCTAAAATTCCATTAAACATATATCTTTAAGAATTTCCATGAGCGACTTAGAAAGTAAAAATCAAAATATACAAGAAACGACACCTCATCAAGATGAGAAATTCCTATCCTCGATTAATTCAGAAGGCGAAGAGCTAAGCTTAACAACCCCTTCTTTAGAAGGAGCAGAGCAAGAAATTAGTGAAGAGCCTGTGGTCGAAAAAAAGCATAATCCTCATCTCGATGAGTTTATGCAAGAGATGGAAAATTTACTTCAAGTAGACGCTAAGGTTAAATATGCTTTAGATTTTATGGAAAGCTCTTTAGCACAAAGTGGAGCTCCACATTTTAAAGCCTTTTGGGAAGTGCGCAATATTTGCTTGCAACTCTTTAAAGAAAACCTCCCTCCCCTTGTGCGTACGCAATTATGGACAAAATATAGCGAGCTTTCCAAAGAAGCCCGCCGTCTGAAAGAAATGTTGGATGAACAAAGCTCTTTTGCAGCCGAACAAATTGAAATAGCCATCGTAGCTTTAGAAAACGATATAAAGCTTTTTGAAGAGCAAGTAGCTAAAATTACCAATCCTGACTTAGGCCCTATCCCCACAAGGCTTTCTGCCAAAGCCCTATTTTATCAAGACACTCAAAAAAGACTTAATTTGCTTAATGTGCAAGCATCTCGTGTGAATGCTCTACGCAAAGAACTTATTAAAACGGACATGCGTGTAAGACAAAAAAATAAGTTTTTCCAAAGGCTCTCTGAAATAGGCGATCAAGTTTTTCCTTTAAGGAAAGAGCTTATCAAAGAAGTTAGCCAAACATTTAGCGATGATGTGGAAGCCTTTATTGGGGGTAGCTTTAAAGGTAACTTTGATGATTCTTTGTTTGCATTAAGAGAAGAAATTAAAGACTTACAAGGCATTGCTAAGGTTTTAACTCTTAACACGCATGCCTTTACCCATACGAGAATGCGTCTTAGCGAATGCTGGGATAAAATCAAATTAGCCGAAAAAGAACGCAAAAAAGAACGTGCCCAGCTAAAAGCTACTTTTAAGCAAAATTTTTATACCGTTCAAGCCAAAATACATGAGCTTAAAAAGCAATATGAATCTTCAGAATTATCGGATGATCAAGCTAATAAGCATTTAGATGAGATTTCCAAGTTCATGAGAAATGTTGAACTGGGAAGAGATGAAATCAAAGCTCTAAGAAGCGAAATGTTTGCCGTAAAAGATCAGATTTTAGAAAAACAGAAAGCACAAGAGCAAGTGCGCCTTCAACATGAACAAGAAAAAGAAAGGCAACGTAAAGCTAAAATAGAAGAAATAAAAAATGAAATCGAACAGCTTGGCAATAATGCTCGTTCTTTAGAAGCTCAAGAGCTAGCAGCCGCCAGAGATGAGCTTGCTCAGAAAATACAAAATTCTTCTTTTAATAAATTTGAAAAGCAAGAGATAGAGCGCCTTTATAAATCCTTACGTAGCTTAATCACCGATGTTCTTTCAGATAAAGAGGAACAAGCTTTACTTTCCTTGTCCGAGGATGATCGTCAATCTATTGAGCAACTTCGCGAAGTTCTAAAACAAAGAAAAGAACGTAGACAAGCGATAAAAGTCCAGCTAGAGTCTTTGCGCAAAGCGGGAGGAGTTTCAGGTTTAGATTTTGAGAAAGCCATGAATAATAACGAGTTGATAAAGTCTGAAAAAGAGCGCTTAGAAAAAATCAACCAAGGCATTCAAGAAATTGAAAACAAAATTGTACAATTCCAAAAGAAAAAATAGCTTAGTTGTTTTTGATCTCGACCATACACTTCTTCGCAAAAATTGTAGTCTCTCTTTTGGTATCTATCTTTTTCGGAAAAAAATCCTTCCTTTTTACCGAATGATGCGCCTATCTTCCCTCTATTTAAGGTTCAAGCTTGGACTCATTAGTCTAAAAAGCTTGCATGAATCTACTTTTCAATGCTTTTTTTGTGGCCTTTCCGTGGCCCTTGTTAATGAGCATGCCACCAAATTTTTATCCCAGCAACTGGATAAGCTTATCTATCATCCCGTCTTTTCAAAACTATTAGAAGCTAAAAATGAAGGATCGTATACTGCTATATTTTCTAGTTCGCCAAACTTTTTAGTGGAAAAAGTGGCGCTGAGGCTAGGCGTTGATAGATGGAGCTCTACGATTTATCAAAAAAACGACCAGGGTGATTTCACTCATATTACCCAGGTGATGGAAGGTCCTCAAAAAGCTCAAGCTCTAGAGCTGCTCTTAAATGAATTACAAATCGTTAAAGATAATGTGACAGCTTATACCGATAGCTATTTAGATTTGCCCCTTCTTTACGCCGTAGGAAATGCCGTGGGTGTTAACCCGGATCGAAGCTTGAAAGCTATTTGTCGTCAAAATCAATGGCCAATTATTTAAATTAACTTTTATTCACCTTACCCTCATGTTTTTAAGTAAAAATATAGCGATTGACTTAATGAGGGTGAGTAAAAAAGTAAAAAGCCCAAAGTGAAGCATTTTGGGTAAGTAGGTAGACTCTCTAATAGCAATAAAGAGTGTTTAGCAGCTACGCTAATATGCTTACAGCACAGCTAAAGGACCTTTATGACTTTTAATAACATCAAAATGATTTAGTGCTTTAGTGCTCCCCCAAGAGGGTAAGATAACATGTTTTTTATTATGAAAAATAAAATAATTTTAAAATTTGTTATCGTATGTTAATAGTTATATTAAAAAAGTTTGATGGGAAAAGGCATGCTTTTATACTTTTCTAGAGCGTGAGTACACTTGTCTATGTAAAACTAGGCAGGGAGATCAAATTTATTTCTCTACGAAGCTCATAAGCATACTATAAGAACCAAAACGCTAGTAAAGGGAAACCTTTAGCTCTTTTAATATTGAAAAATTATACATTGGATGTAAGCTTTAATGCGTATTCATAAGCATGTAGGAATATATGGTGGTACTTTTGATCCTATCCATTTTGGGCATTTAAATACTGCTATAGAAATTATGGAAGCCCATCAACTCGATGAAATATGGTTTTGCCCAGCGTTAGTCAATCCTGATAAGCTAGGCGCGGAACCTACTTTGGCTTATCACCGTCTTAAAATGCTAGAAATTGCTCTGCAGGAACTTCCCTGTTTTGGCATCATTCCTTATGAGTTGGAGCGTCCCGGGCCCTCTTATACTATTGATACTTTACATGAAATTATCAAGGAGGAGAAAAAAGAGGCATATCCAAGTAAATTTTACTTAATTATGGGTGAAGACACGGCCTTCAGCTTTGTTCACTGGAAGGAGGCTAAAGAGATCCTTACGCTAGCAACGCCTCTTATCTGCCGTCGTTATGCTTCAGAACAACCTATTATTTGGGAAGGAGATCCAGAGATTTGCGCAGCTCTTCAAAAAGGAATGACTTCTGCCTACGTGATGGAAATTAGCGCGAGCCGCATACGTGAGAGGGTTTTGCAAGGGTTGTATATTGGCCATTTAGTCCCTGCAAAAGTGATAGACTACATATATCAAAATCATTTATATTCTTCTAGGCCAGGGCAAAAATAAAAATTTAAAAGAATATGTCGAAAACTGTTTTAAAAAACTTAGATTTAATCGCTCAAACTATTTATGATAAAAAGGGTTTTAACATACTCGCTTTAGATGTTCGCGATCTTTCTACGATGACCGATTTTTATGTGATCGCTGAAGGGAATATTGATCGTCATGTTAAATCTATAGCAAAAACAATTGAAGAGGTGATGATCCAACAAGGAGATGAACTTCTTCATATTGAGGGGAGTAAAGCTCCTGATTGGTTAGTGATGGATTATGGAGAAATCATCATTCATCTTTTTATTCCAGAATTACGAGAAAAATATGCACTGGAGCAGCTGTGGCAACAGGCAAAAATTGTAGATCTTCACATTGATGTGAAGGAAAATTAGAAGGTTTAAGTTATTTCATGAAGAAAAAACGCATTGTTATCACCGGTATGGGCATCGTTTCTTGTTTTGGTAACGAGGTAGATGATTATTACAAATCTTTATTGGACGGCAAAAGTGGAGCCTCCTTGATTACAAGTTTTCCTTGTGAAGATTATCCTACTCGCATAGCTGCTTCAATTAAGAATTTTGACTCCGGTGATTATATTGATAAAAAGCAAGCACGCCGCATTGATAAAAATATTGCTTATGCCATGGTAGCAGGAAAAAAAGCTTTAGAAGCAAGCCAGCTTAATCCTGAGGCTATAGCAAAGCTTAATAAAGAGCGTTGTGGTGTGGTTATTGGCTCTGGCATGGGGGGAATGGATGTCTATTGTCAAGGCGTTCAGACGCTCATGCAAAAAGGCCAGCGATGGGTCAGCCCTTTCTTTGTGCCTTATATTCTTACCAACATGGGTGGAGCAATGCTTGCCATGGATATAGGCTTTATGGGACCTAATTATTCTGTCTCAACAGCCTGCGCTACGGGAAATAATGCGATCATTGCAGCAGCTAACCATATTCGCAAAGGTGAGGCAGATTTAATGATCTGCGGTGGTTCTGAAGCTCCTATTATCCCTATGGGTTTATCAGGCTTTTGCTCATGCAAGGCCTTATCCCAGCGTAATGATGAACCAGAAAAAGCTTCTCGCCCGTGGGATCGAGGCCGTGATGGTTTCTTAATGGGAGAAGGCGCAGGAATTTTTATTATTGAAAGTTTGGAGCATGCTTTAGCCCGAGGAGCTCCAATCTTAGCGGAGTACTTAGGTGGAGGCATGTCATGTGATGCCTATCATATTACCGAGCCTCGTGCTGATAGTGAAGGTGTAGCTTTATGTGTACGCAATGCTTTATTGGATGCAGGCATACAAGCTGAGGAAGTGAATTATATTAATGCTCATGGTACTTCGACTCCTGCAGGCGATATGGCAGAAGTGCGCGCTTTAAAAAAAGTTTTCAAAGAACCTAGCTCAATCATCATGAATTCGACTAAGTCGATGATTGGACATTGTTTAGGTGCTGCAGGAGCGATGGAAGCTGTCGTTACAGCAAAAGCGATTGAATCAGGATGGGTTCATCCGAGTATAAACTTGGAAGATCCTGAACCCGATTTAGAATTTTATATTCCGACCGTAGCGGAAAAAAAGGATATTAACATTGCTATCTCCAATACATTTGGCTTTGGTGGCCATAATGCTACTATCGTGCTAGGAGCTTACCATCCCTAATGGCTACAAAGAAAGAGTATTCCTATGGCATTGTTCCCTTAGCTCAGTTTAAAGATGGTTGGCATGTCCTTCTTGTCCAAGCGCATGCGGGACATTGGGGCTTTCCTAAAGGTCATCCTGATCCTCACGAAACTGCTTGGGAAGCAGCCCAAAGAG
Organism: Neochlamydia sp. AcF84; assembly: GCF_011087585.1. Classification (NCBI taxonomy): domain Bacteria; kingdom Pseudomonadati; phylum Chlamydiota; class Chlamydiia; order Parachlamydiales; family Parachlamydiaceae; genus Neochlamydia; species Neochlamydia sp. AcF84. Next base: position 71,966 of record NZ_VJOT01000073.1, on the reverse strand, counting down.
AGTTGTTTGAAGAAACAGGTTTAAAGGTTTGCAAGCTCCTATCTGATCAAACGTTTGAAGAAAGCTTTTACTTCAAATTTGAAGGTGTACTCATTCATAAGACTGTTATCTACTATGTTGCCCAGGTAGAAGGGGAAGTGCAGAGAATGGAAGAAGAGATTAAAGCTGTACAATGGGTGCCGTTGAACCAAGCTGCTGATTGTATTACCTTTGACCAAGGAAAAAATATTTGCCGTCAAGTTGTGCAAGTTGTGTCAGAAATTTAGCTAGATCAAATGGAAGGGAGCTAAAGGGAGCTAGTTGTATTCCTTGAATAATAGCTAGTAAGAAAAGTAGTTTTACAAGCGATAGCAGATCATCCACGAATCAATAGATATTTAAAATTTTTTATAAATATCTTTTCTATGGTTTACCTCTACTATTAAAACGTAAAGCTTGTTATCGAATATTCTGTAGGGAATTCAATAATTCCCGTAACAACTTCTACATAAATTATCGTTGCCTCGAATCTTTTTTAAGCCTTCTGGACGGGGATGTAATGAGAGAGCTTCAAGCCTACTCTGAATACGATTAAGCTCTTTTTTGGGGATTTTAGCCATGCTTTTAAGTGCAATACGAATTAATTCAATTTCATAGATCACAGCCCGAGATCTTTCTTAGCATCTTTCCATTTGACTGTGCCATGCTTTTTAATATCTTCGTCTACACGTCGTGCTACCTCGATATCACGCTCATTTTCTAGTGTCTCCAGCATTTTAAGATCCTCGATAGGCACTATAGCCGCCAAATCTTTACCATTACGAGTTAAAATATATCGATCATGGCAAAAAGCTATATGATTGGCGATTTTGGTTATTTCTCTCTGTGCTTGATAGAAATCTTTTCTAATACTCATATTTTTACCTCCTTCACACCCATTTATAACGTTAACATTTATAGGCTTAATAATCAGCGGAAAACTTAAACATGCAAGAGGCTATAGTGGCATATTTTGCAGGGTAAAGAGAAGAAAAAATTAAAAACGTACAATGGGTGCTGATAAGACGAGCTATCATCTGTGACAAAAGAGAAAATATTTGCCACCAAGCTTGGCAAATTGTCTCATGAGTTTATTTGTAATAGATAGGAGTTAACCTGGCATTTGTGATAAAAATAAAGGAAACGCAATTTAAAAGCCGCGAAACTTAAAGCCTTACCACTCATTAAAATTGACAAGGCTGAACGTGAAGTGAATGGCTTAAGACTAATAAGGAGTGTCAAAATGTCAAATTTAGCAATTCATCAAAAAGCTATAAAAATAAACTTAGTGTTTTAAAGCTAGCTGAAACATTGGGAAATGTATCTTAAAGCTTGTAAGATGATGGGATATCCTAGAGATAGCTTTTATAGATTCAAAGAAATATATGAAACAGGTGGAGAAGCCGCTCTTCAGGATATGACACGTAAAAAACCCTGTGTAAAAAGCAGAGTGGACGAGTCTATTGAAAAAGCTGTGGCTGATTTTGCTCTTCAAAAGCCTGCTTCTGGTTTGAAGAGCAAGATATTCATACCTTAAGAATATTGGCCGATCATGGGACAGAGTACTGTGGAGCAAGAAAGCATCATGAGTATGAGCTATCTCTGGCCATCGAAGACACTGACCATTCTCGCACTAAAGCCAGGCGTCCTCAAACCAATAGAATCTGCGAAAGGTTTCATCAAACTATTCAAAACGGATTTTATGCCATAGCTTTTAGGAAGGAAGTGTTTAAAAACGTTGAAGAATTACAAGAGGATGTAGATAAATGGATGAACGAGTATAATAACGAGAGAACACATCCAGGAAAGTAGCGTTTTGGCCAGATGCCTTTACAAACATTCTTAGATGCAAAACATCTTGCGCAAGAAAAGATGTTAGATAAGTTACAACTGACAGAAATAGTATGTGCCAGGTAACTCATGTTTGTCAGGTCAAGTACTGTCTAGGACACTTTTAATTCTTCCAGAAGCAATTGCTTAGGCTAACTCATGCAATAATGGCCTTTCTTATGCTAGTTAATAAAACGGACTTATTAAATGCGAAGAATGCTTGGGCCGATTTAAGCTAACCTAAACTACGATAAATAAAAATTTGAGGCATGTTATGGATGATAATATTAATGTAAATTTTAATAATGGGCGCTGTTTTTTCAATGGATTTAATAAGATAAATGATATTAATCCCAAGACCCATAGAGCAGGAGTGAATTATTATAGATTCAATATAATTGGATGTATTTTAGAAAAATTAGGCTTTGCTACTAAAATTAACTGTTTTGTCGATAAAAAGCCAACAGTAATTTTTATAAATACAAAAAGCTTTTTGAAATGGAGGGAGCGGCACTCACAGGATGAATACATAACTTTCAAGGCCCCAGATTTAATAGAGGCAGTCCCTGAAATAATGGAAAAGTTTGAAAAAAGATCACAAAAAGTCTTAAATTTCGGAAATGATTTTGAGGGATCTATAAAATATATTATTAAGAGTTATAACATACTTTCATATGAAGAAGTTATTGCTAAGGCAGAAAAAGAGTTTCTTAATGATGAAGACAAGCAAAGTAAAATAAACCTTCTTAAAGAAACTCTTGACAGATCAGATTATAAGCATTCTTATGCCATGAAAGAAAGACCTGAGATTATAATTACTTTAGGAGTAGACCCTCTATTTTTAGAAAAATTTTTGGGGGCACTTCCTGGAATAAAGTTATGTGGGCTTAAATAAATCATAATAATAAGTAGATACTATATCACTCCCAAGTGTGGCCTTAATGCTTTTTTGAGGTAACTACAAAATTTAACCTAGTCGGATGTTTTAATTGGTCTGCTAGTTTGTAGCTGAGCGATGTATAGGAAGTTTGGCTATAATCTTGCAGACCTCAACCTTTTAATATTTATCCCCAACCTTAAGTTAGCCTTGTCTATTAAATATATTTAAGCATGGTACAACTTAATTTAATCTCGGAAATCACAGCCCGAAATCTCTTTTAATATCTTTCCATTTAACGGTGCCATGCTTTTTAATATCTTCGTCTACACGTTATGCTACCTCGATATCACGCTCATCGTATAGGGCCTCTAGCATTTCTAGATCTTCAATAGGCACTATGGCGGCCAAATCTTTACCCTTATAAGTTAAAATATAGCGATGATGAAAAAATGCTACATGATTGACGATTGCTTTTAGGTCACTCCATGCTTGAGAAAAAGCTTTTCTAGTATTCATATTTTTACCTCTTAATGTCTATTAACAATGTTTCCATTTGTACAAATGTTAATCAAGAGCAGAATTAAAACATGCGAGAAGCTAAAGTGGCATGTTATATTTTAGTAAAGAGAAAGACAAAAGAGATCATAAAACGGCTGCCTTTAAGCCAAGCAACTAACCACATTACCGTTGAATAAAAAACGTTTATTGCCCAATTCTGCGCCTCACATTTCAAATGCAAATAGAGTCGAAAAAAAATGCTTAAGATGCTCTTCATAAGGTTTTACTTCAATATGCGGCCTATAAAAGCTAAGGTCTAAAGACATCTCTGAAGGTTACTAAGAAGAGATTTAACATCTTAGCTCAATTGCATATAGTGTATATTTTATAGTATTCATATCCTAAAAAATAAGATCACTGAAAAAATTTCTTAAATCAAGCATTACTTGTTCTAATGGTATAACTTCATGAGAAATATCTCTTAGAAAGGCCTTCCATTGATCTTGCTTTAGTGAATGATTATAAAAGGCTTCCTCGAATGCTATGGGAGATCTTTTAACAATCGTGCCACGATTCTTGATAATTTGCTGAATGATGAGCTTCAGTTCGTCGCGATCGAAATCGAATTGTTGAATCAATAGCCAGATGTCATAAAAGTCTTTCATGCGGGTATTAGCAAATCCTAAACGAATGATGGATTCAAACTTTTCGGCGATTGAGGTTTGCGGGGTATAGCCTTTCATTGTTGGTGCAGGTAAATCCAAAAGGGTAGGATATTTTACGATAGCAGGCTGAGGCAAGATAGTATCACTAAATCCAAAATCTATCCGCATGGGAAGCTTTGCGGTAAATAGCTTAGCTGAAAATGAAGCACTTATTCCATGATATTCTGCCTCTAACTGGGCCTCCGATAATCTTAACGACTCTACGGCAAATAATAGGCCATCAGGAATTACTTCAGTAGAGCAGATTTCATGGATGATCTTGTGTAAATGGGAAATGGTATTAGAGGTTTTAGCAAGCAGATCAATGTCTACCGTCGGTCGATGGTTCATAGGATTCCAGACCATCAACATCAAACCTCCTTTCAAATAAAAAGAATTTTGATGAGACGAGACACTTAAACGAAATAAAAAGCGTTCAATTGCATAATATTTTAGAATTTCTTGAACAGGTCTTTTTCTTTGCTTAGCCACATTCTTTAGACGGCTATAAATAGATTCATCTAGGTTTTTCTTAAGCTTTTCCATTTCTATTGACTGACTATTGTTTCCATCATGGGATGAAGAATTTTTTCCACGCGGTTTAACTTTGCATATTCATATAATCTATCGATTTGGGTATTCTTACGTTGCCAGTACATTTTTAAGGCTTCAATAACCACCCCTTTGCCAATTTTATTACGAAATTTAATACAGTCAGCTAAGGTCTTTTCAATATTATAGATTTTGATTGGGTATCCTCCTATTAGTATTGTTTCAAGGCCTTGACTATAGACTTTTTCAGAATAGTAAAAGTAACGAATGGGGGGATACTCCAAACAGGACTTTCTAGACTTAAGGGGGAGGGCAACGTAGACAAAGTGGGGAATCTGGGTAGTGATTTCATGGTAGGCCAAAGCTGAAATTAGGCAAATAATACCTTGGGGGATTTTCTTAGATACCAGTACTAAGTCAGGCTCAGAAAAATCAGGTAACTCTGTTAAACGATAGACTCCCTTAGCTAATTGCTCTAAAAGCCCTTCATCTCGCATTTGATATAATGTTCGAGGATGAATGCCTAAACGGATCGCTTCTGCAGTCCTCAGCAGTCCGTGGTTTTTCTTAAAAAGATCAAGGGCTTTCTGTTTTGCATTCATGGATAGTAATGATAGTAAATGTTGACTTTTTACTACATTTTTATCCATTTAAGATTCGTAGTCAAGAGATTTTTTAAAATGAATTCTTAGCAAATTGATGATAAAATATTATTTTATATTCCGATAGTGACTTGGTAACTAGTAAGTAATTAAAAAAATGTTATGGGGTAGTTGCAAATGATAAAGGGGAAATGTAACAAAAATTCTGCCTTTTAGCTGGCTTAGGGTTAAATTTAGAATACTTCATTAAACCTTATCAAGGGAAGGAGCGTTATAACCTATCCCGTAAGCTTTTAGTTGTAGCTAAAGTAAAAGATAGTCACCCCATCTTAAAAAAACAAAAAAATTCTAAAAAAGTAGCCTAGCCAATAAAATAATTTTAAAATACTTAATAACTATAAAATGGGTTCATTAGCTAGGCTAGTCTTGTATGCTGCCAGAAATGCCTGGTACAAAGCATAAAAAATTCCTGAAAATGAATGTTATGTAAGAGCCGGCTAGCTAGAAGAAAGGCTGTTACCTAATTTTTTAGGCTTTAAGGGTTTTTGGTCCCTGCGTTATAAGAAAATTATAGGATTAGGCGCCTTTTGAAACTTGATAGCTCTTTAATAATTTCAGTGAGGATAAATAAGGAGAAGGAGAAGTTGGGGTATGGTTACTAAAACAAATAACTTATCGATGTGGAAAAATTTTCAAGCAACGGTCATCAATTGCCGAAAGTGTCCGCGTCTTGTGGCTCATCGCGAAACGGTACCTGCTAGGCCTCTCTACGAGCATCAAAAATATTGGAGAAAGCCTTTGCCAGGCTTTGGCGATCAACAAGCCTGGTTATTGATTACGGGGCTTGCCCCTGCGGGAGATGGAGGAAACAGGACGGGACGCGTTTTTACAGGCGACGCAACTGCACGTTTTTTAGTCAAAGCGCTTTATGCGCAGGGGTGGGCAAATCAACCTATATCCGAGTCTTTAGATGACGGCTTAATATTAAAGGATTGTTATCTAACGGCAGCGGTCAAATGTTTTCCTCCTAAACATAAGCCTACTCGTCAAGAATGTATGAATTGCCACCCCTACTATATGCAAGAAATAGAAATGCTCTTTAAATTGCGTGTAATCCTAGTACTGGGAAAATTAGCTTTCGATGCCTTTTTATTAGCATTAAAAAAGAAAGGCCTATCCACAAAAGGAATAAAATTTAAGCATGGCGCTTTCTATAGGCTAGAAAATGGCCTTAAGCTTTATTGTAGTTATCATCCTACGCCACGGAATGTCAATACAGGTACATTGACAGAGAAAATGTTTTACGATCTGCTTGAAGAAATTAAAAAAGACAAATGATTGTTTACTTATGCTGATAAAATATTTCAAAATCTGAATTTAAAACAGATTTCTTCCTTTAAGTTCTCTTTTTCACATAGAAGAGAATGCAGCTGCGACAAAGTAGCGAATGGAAGCTTATCCTTTTAAAAATTAAGCCCAAAGATTTTATCTAAAAAATTGTAGATGAGTGAATTTCTCAATAGCCTTTTTAAGTGGTATCTAGACTTAAAAAAGATAACCTGGAGGGCTTTTTAAGTATTTCAGCCAAGGCCTGTTTGATAATCGCTGGGCAGGATCAAGCAGGAGACGAACTTATCATCACCCCTTTGCTTGATAGAAGATTTTATACCCTTTCTGGCAATATTTATGTCTTTACACCTCATTGTTAAAGGGTTACATCAAAGATTTTCTTGTTAGTTTTATGTTTTTACCCTATGCTGAGTTTATCATGCAGGGGTTTTGACCCAAAAATTAAGGAGATAACCACATGCATCCTTTCACTTCTTCTATTACCATTGAGCAATTACCTAATGAAATTTTAACTCCTATCTTGGAGAGTTGTGCCCACCCGTCTTTGCTCGGCGTTTGCGCGAAATGGCACCATATTCTGTCAAATGAAGTAATGGTAAACCTTTATAAAAAGATAGGTCGTGTGCATTTTCCTAAAGGAAACGTTACCGAGCAAGCACTCATTATAGATAAAATCTATCAAATTGATGCTCAGTTTTCGTATATAAAAAAGATAAATGAGATTTTCAGGCATCTTTTTAAATTAGCTAAATCTTTTTCCCCCTCAGAATTTAAATGGAAGACTGAGGAAAAGAGGTACTTGACATTAGCTAACTATTATTCTTACCTAGTCAATATTAATCGTCTTTTATTGTGGGGAGTTCTGGAGGGTGGAAAAGAATATTTAGAGGATGAAAAAATCATACACTTGACCGTAGAAAAAAAAGGAGCTCTTTTTAGACCTTGGCTTGAAAGATATGGTGCAGATATCATAGATTTAAACCTAAAGAAAATGGGTTTGACTTATTTACCGCCCGAGATAGGGTTATTGTCTTGCCTACAAACACTTTCTTTAGCCAAAAACAATCTGACTATTCTTCCACCAGAGATAGGATTGTTATCCAAGCTGCAGAAGCTATATTTAAATCACAATCAGCTCACGGCCCTTCCTAAAGAGATAGGAGCATTATCTCTCTTAGAGATCCTCTACTTGGATCATAACCAACTAACCAGGCTTCCTACTGAAATAGGGCAACTGTCCCAGCTAGATGGTCTTTATCTAGAGTACAACCAACTCATTTCTCTTCCTGCTGAGATAGGCCAGATATCTCAACTACAAGCTCTTACTGTAGAGTACAATCAGCTTACTACTCTTCCTGCTGAGATAGGCCAACTGAGCAAGCTTAAAGTGCTTGCTTTACAACATAATCAGCTTACCATTCTTCCGGAAGAAATAGATCAGCTGTACAAGCTGCAACAATTTAATCTAGAACACAACCAACTTAGCTCTCTCCCTGCTGGGATAGGGAGATTGGGGGAACTAAAAAATCTTTTTGTATACAATAATCTACTTACCTCCCTTCCCCAAGAAATAGGAGATTTATCGCAGCTGCAAGGGCTTCTTTTAGACCATAACCAGCTTAATTCTCTTCCCCCTGTGATAGGGCAGCTAACTGAGCTACAAATGCTTCATGTAAGCAATAATTTCCTTACTTCTCTTCCTCAAGAAATAGGAGGTCTATCTCAACTACAAGAACTTATTTTAGAGCATAACCAGCTTAATTCTCTTCCCCCTGTGATAGGGCAGCTAACTGAGCTACAAATGCTTCATGTAAGCAATAATCTCCTTACTTCTCTTCCTCAAGAAATAGGAGGTCTATCTCAGCTGCAAGAACTTATTTTAGAACATAACCAGCTTAGCTCTCTTCCTGATGAGATAGGGCAGCTAACTGAGCTGCAAATACTTTATGTAAGCAATAATCTCCTTACTTCTCTTCCTCAAGAAATAGGAGGTTTATCTCAACTGCAAGAACTTATTTTAGACCATAACCAGCTTAGCTCCCTTCCTGGGGAGATAGGTCAGCTAAATGAACTAAAAAAACTTTATGCAAACGAAAATTTACTTACCTCCATTTCCCAAGAAATAGGAGGTTTATCTCAGCTGCAAGAACTTGCTATAGTGTATAACCAGCTTAGCTCTCTTCCGGCTCAGATAGGTCAACTAACCGAGCTACAAAAACTTTACGCACACAGCAATTTACTTACTTCTCTTCCTCAAGAAATAGGAGATCTATCTCAATTGCAGGAGTTTATTTTAGAGAATAACCAGCTTAGTTCTCTTCCTGCTGAGATAGGGCAGCTCTCTAAACTACGAAAGTTTAACCTAAGCAACAATTTATTAACCGCACTTCCTAACGAAATAGGGCTTTTATCTAATTTGCAAAAGCTCAATATAGATCATAATCAACTTACCTCTCTTCCTGTACAAATAGGGAAACTATTGAAGTTACAAAAACTTACTTTGAATCATAACCTATTAACCATTCTTTCTGGCGAAATAGAGGATTTATTTCACTTAGAAGAGCTCTCTTTAGAATACAATCAACTTACCTCTCTTCCTGAACAAGTAGGAAAATTGCTTAAGTTAGAAGTTCTCACCTTGGATAATAATCAGCTTGCCAATCTGCCTGCAGCTATGCAATGGCTTATTTACTTGCGAAAACTTTCTTTAGAGTATAATCAACTTACTTCTCTTTTTGATGAGATCGATCGAATGTTTCAGCTGGAAGAACTCACTTTAGATCATAATCAACTCATTTATCTCCCTGCCGAGATAGGAAAACTATCTAACCTTAAGGTGCTTACCTTAAATCACAATCAACTTACCTATCTTCCCCCTGAAATAGGGCAGATGCACCGCCTGCAAGAGCTTATTCTAGAGCACAACCAACTTGTATCTCTTCCTAGTGAGATAGGGCATCTTTGTGAACTCCAAAGGCTTTATGTAAGCAACAATCGGCTTACTTCTCTTCCCAACGAGATAGGAAGGTTATCTAATTTGCAAGAGCTTATTTTAGAGCATAATCAGCTTAGCTCATTGCCTTCCTGCTTAGGAGAGTTATCTAGGCTGCAAATGCTTAACTTAGAAAATAATCTAATAAGTAATCTTGCTGAGGAGATAAACCAGCTATCTGCCAAGCTTCCCTTCCTCGTAGATGCTATGAATGAATGAATCCAATTCTATACTTTAAATAAAGGGGGGCCTTAACTTGTAAAAAATATGGCCTTCCTTTAGCATCCCATGGGTGATTTATCTTGCCTGCTGTTTTCCTAGCTACAAAACTTTTAAGCACTTTTTTAATTTCTCTAGATTTTCATCATTCATTGCACATAAGGGTAGCCTGCAAGGGCCTGCTGCATGGCCTGCTAGATTCATTGCTGTTTTTATTGGGATGGGGTTGGTTTCGATAAACATACTTTTCATGTAGGGAAGCAATTCATAATGCAAAGCACGCGCGGCAGGATAATCTTCTTCTACCATTAGATCGCATAATTTTTTAACCTCTTGAGGGAATAGATTACTTAAAACAGAATAAATACCATGTCCCCCTAGAGCCATCAAAGGATAAGTTAAAGCATCATCTCCTGACATGATGCTAAAATCAGGTCTAATAAGCCTTATACTTTCAATTACATCCATCATCTGTGAAATGTTTCCAGAGGCTTCTTTTACTCCTACTATATTTTCTATGGCAGCCAATCGTTTTAATGTCTCGATCTGTAAGTTTTGACCCGTCCTACCGGGAATGTTGTAAATGACAAGGGGCAGCTTTACCGCTTTGGCAAGAGTAGAAAAATGTTGATATAAACCTTCTTGGGTGGGCTTGTTATAGTAAGGCGTAACCACCAAGGCGGCATCAGCGCTAGCATCTTGGGCAGCTAAAGTGTTTTCAATAGTAGCATGGGTAGCATAGCTACCAGTACCAACCATAAGAAGGCACTTACCTAGTGTTTCCTCTCGGGCGATACTGATGATTTTCGCTTTTTCTTTTTGGCTTAAGGTAGGGGCTTCACCGGTAGTACCTAAGACCACTAATCCTTGAATATGATAAGATAGCTGAAAACGAATATTTTTTCTTAAGCCTTCTTCATCTAATTGTCCTTCTTTATCAAAAGGGGTAATAAGCACGGTATAGGCGCCCCAAATTTTAGGTTTCATTATAATTATTTCCTTGTAAAGGGGAGGTGTTGGAAATGTTTTTTGAGGAGCAGATCATATCCTCTAAAGTAAAAATTCCTTTTTTTCCTACTAGCCACTCGGCTGCTGCCAAGGCTCCTCGCGCAAAGCCTTCTCTGTTCCTTGCCTGATGGGTAATGGTAAGAGTATCCGCAGGGGAGTCAAAGATTATCGTGTGGGTGCCAGGTATAGAGCCACAGCGCACGCTTGAGAAATTAAGTTCATGTGGGGCTATAGGACGATCAACTCTATCATAAAGAGGCGTTTTTTTACGCTGAATTTTTTCAAGCAATATGGAGACTAAGCTTTTGGCTGTTCCTGAAGGGCTATCTTTCTTTTGATAATGATGAAGTTCTTGTCCAGCTACATCATAATCATCAAATTCATTCATTAATTGGGCAGCAGCTTCCACAATATTTTTAAAAAGATGAACTCCAATAGAGAAATTAGGAGAAAATAGAAAACCTATTTGGTGTTCATGAATAAGTTTTTTCACTTCCTCCCCATGCTCTTCCCAGCCTGTTGTTCCCATGACTATATTTTTCTTAAATGGAGCAAGCCTTTGAAGATTGCTTAAAACGGCTTGAGGAGCACTAAAATCTATGCAAATATCCGCTTGCTGAATTAAATTTTCTTTAAGAGAAGAGACAGCCTCGCTGGAGGAGAGTCTGGCTACAATGGTATGTCCTTGCTGTAAGGCGATCTCTTCGATCAGATGTCCCATTTTACCATATCCAATAAGCACAATTTTCATGGCAAACTCCTAGATTGAACCCACAATAGATACAAAAAACGTAAATAAATTTAAACCATTTTTCAGTAATTTTTAGCTTGTTTTTTTTTGTGTTCCTAATAAGTGAGAGAAGCATTCTAAAGGATTGAATCAAGTTAATATCATGCAGCTAGCTTATTAACGAAGGGAATCTGCTTTAATGGCTTGCCATAAGTTCTGCATATGCTGGCGCTGCTCATGAGTTAAAGGATGGAGAACTAAAAAACAATCATCATTTTGTGTGAAAGCAGCTTTAGTCCAATTGGCAGAACCCACTTCTAATGTATGATCATCTAGCCACATGAATTTATGGTGAAGTAATGCTGTGCCTGCACTGTAAAATAATTTAACACGGTGGCTTTTAAGCATTTCTGCTATCTTAGCGCTCGCCCCGTTAGAGGAACTTCTGTCCAGCACCACTTCTACGTTAACACCTCGCTTTTGGGCCTCCACTACTTCCTTAGCCATATCAAAGCGTGTCCAGGTAAACATAGCGATGCGTATACTTTTTTTAGCTTCTCGAATCAGTTGCTTAATACGCACGCTTGCTTTTTTATCATCAGGCAGAAAAGAGATTTGTAACTCTTGGTTGCCAGCCAAGTAGGTGTGGTGAGTAACCTCGCCCTTTCTATCATACTCATGCAAAGTAGAAGCCTTTTCTTTAATAGTGGCAGCAAGCGCTTCATTCTTTAAGGCGACGACAAGATTACCATGCATATTTAAAGATTCATTGGTGAAGTTGGCAGAACCAATCCAGCATTCTATATCATCAATCACTAAGATCTTTATATGCATGAGTCCCTTACCTAAACGCCGAATGAGCTCCACCTGAGGGCCCAATTTTTTGCTAATATAGGGGCATGCCTTGGCATCACAGATAACTTTTACAGGCACACCTTCTTGGCTTTTATGACGTAGGGCGTCGATGATTTCTTCACTCGTCATAGAAAAAATGAGGAGGAGAACAGATTTCTTAGCATTGTTTATAGCCGAAATGTAAGCGTTTTCCAGCTGATCACCCGTTTGATTGGAAAAAAACTTAGGTGTTTCTTCAGCTACAGGAATAGGTTTTATCCATAAAGCATCGTGGAATAAAGCGGTACCGATTAAAAGTAAGCTAGAGATAAGTGTTAAAGCAGACTGGATGAGAAATTTCTCAGAAAACAAGGGAGCTTTACTTTTTCTCATTATGGCATGCTTACGCTAATATTATTAATGCCTATAAGAGCATGATAAAGTCCGGTATGACGTTTTTTTACTTCATCATTCTTAATAGCGATAGCGATCGCTTTTTTGCTTCCGATAATGATTACATGCTTTTGCCCACGTGTCACCCCTGTGTAGAGTAAATTGCGATATAACAAAGCAAAATGGGTAGTATGCACAGGCATAATAATACAGGGACATTGGCTACCTTGATACTTATGCACGGAAACAGCATAGGCAAGGACAATTTCATCAAGATCGGTAAATTCATAAATAATGTCACGATCTTCTATTTGTATAAGAACTTGCTGTTCAAGAATGTCTATCTCTTTGATTACTCCTATTTCTCCATTATAAACCTCTTTTTTATAATCATTGCGGATTTGCATAACTTTATCTCCGACTAATAACTTTCTCCCTGCTCTAAATAAGGGATTGCTATTTTTATTCAGAGTCTCTTGTAAAACGGTGTTTAAGTTATCGGCCCCAATGATTCCTTTACGCATGGGCGTCAACACTTGAATATCATGGAGTGGATCATAGCCATATCTTTGGGGTAGCCTTTGGGCAATAAGAGCGATAATATTTTTTAATACTTCTTCGGGAGTTACAGCTTCAAGGAAGAAAAAATCGCTCTCACTATGGTTATGAATATCTGGAAAGATACCACTATTAATTTTATGAGCATTAGTAATAATACGCGAGCCTGCCGCTTGACGATAAATTTCTGTTAGCAGAGTGACCGAGATTGTTTGCGAGTTAATCATATCACTTAAGACGTTGCCAGGGCCAACACTTGGCAGCTGATTGATGTCTCCCACAAAGATAAGCCTGCATGTATTGGGAATAGCTTTTAATAAACTATACATGAGAAAGGTATCGATCATACTGGCTTCATCCACAATCAGTAGATCGCAATCCAAAGGATTTTCGCGATTACGTTTAAAACCCCCATTTTTAAAATTGTATTCCAATATACTATGAATAGTGGAAGCTTTTTTACCTGTAATTTCACTCATACGCTTAGCAGCACGCCCAGTAGGGGCCATCAGGAGAATTTTATCACTCAATTTTTCTGTAATAGCCAGAATAGCATTTGTGATGGTACTTTTCCCCGTACCCGGGCCACCTGTGATAATATGCAGCTTTTGATAAAGGCAATTTTTTATAGCAATGCTTTGGTTATTAGCTAATTTAATATTTAGCTTTAGCTGAACCCACTCAAGAGCTTTAGGAATATCCACCGCTCTTAAATTACATGCACAGCTATTTAACCTTTTAATTTCACGGGCAATGCCCGATTCGGCTACAAACAGGGACATATTCCAAATAAAAGTTTGTATCTTTTGGTTGTTAACCAGATCGAATAGTTCAATACGCCGTTCATCTTTTAAAGAGGAAATACGGGCCTTAACTTGAGGGCTCTCCACCTCCAGCTTTTCTGAAGCTTCGGCCACAAACTCTTCTAAAGGAAAACAGACATGCCCATCCTTAGATAATTCGGACAAGATAAATTCAATACCGGCATCGATCCTGGGAGAGGCATCGTGTTCCATTCCCATTTTTTTGGCAATAGCATCTGCTGTTTTGAATCCAATGCCTGTAATTTCTTGGGCAAGGATATAAGGGTTTTGCTGAACTTTCTCAATGCTATGATTACCATAATTTTTATAAATTTTTTGCGCATAAACAGGACTTATTCCTTTAGACTGCAAAAATATCATGACTTCTCGTACAGATTTTTGCTCATCCCAACAGGATCTAATTTTTTCAATTCTTTTTTCTCCTAGCCCTTCAATCTCTAATAATTTGTGAGAAGCTTGATCAATCACATCTAGGGTTTCTATCCCAAATTTTTCCACAATGCGTTCAGCATATTTAGGGCCAATTCCTTTGATCAGCCCTGAGCCTAAGTATTTCTTGATCCCTAAAAGATCAGCAGGGGCTTCTACTTGATATTCTTGGCAGATGAATTGCCGTCCATGAACTAGATGCTGCTTCCAATGTCCTTTACAGCGCGCAGTCACACCAGGAAGAGCAGTAGGCATGACTCCAACCACGCACACAAGCTCTTTTAGTTGAGCTGTTTTTAGCTGTGCAACCGTATAGCCTGTCTCTGCATTTTGAAAGGTAATTCTCTCAATGTAGCCAACAACAATTTCCATAAACATTTTGATTGAGCAATTTAAAGATGGATAAACAGGTGAAGAGTTAAAAAATTTACATCTATTCATCTTGTAGTATAGGTGGGTCAGCTACTTTTGAAAAGATCTTTTTTAAATTTTAACTGTTTCTGTCTTAAAGTCTAAAATTAACTACCTCTCTCGATAAGGCCACCTAGCCCATATAAAATGTTGAAAGATAGAAATATCCTGCTATTTTCAGCTCTCTTAATCCTCTTTAAATGATTAAAAGATTGAAAAATTATTAAAAAAATTAATAATACTATTTGTGGCGATAAAGGAGAAAAAAATGCATAGATTAGCTTTTTTGATGGGAATGGTTGTGATAGGATATATGCCTTTAGAGGCAGCAGAGGAACAGAATGTTGGTGAAGAAGAGAGCCAAATAACAGAAGATTGCTATGCTCCAAAGAGGGGGGCCAGATTGTTTTATGGAAGAGCGATAGATAGCCATATGGATGATTTAAATGAAAAAAATTATGGATGGCCAGGCATGCGAGCAGATGCTTTTTATGACCATTTTACTAAATAAAAAATAATAGTTGCTTATCTTTCCTTTGAGGCAAATGTAAAACAAGAAGATAAAAATTAAGCTTAGAATTTTTTTCACTTCAGCTGTAGAGGGGTTATTTTAGACTTTTTTTCTCTACTTAAATGCTAAAGAGCGCACTCCTTTAGAAAATTTTTTTTGTAGAGTGCCTATTTACATTAGCTTACATCTTCAATAAAAAATCTTATCAAATTAACTTTTCATAATTACTCTCATCGTATAATGTGACAAATATTGGGTTAAAAGTATAAGTGAGTAAAGGGAGCTTTTAATTGATCAATAGAATTTATAAAGAAGCTTTAAGCCAAAAAAATTAGAGGTGGAGGCAAATGCTAAGGAGATTAGATGAAGTCTAATAAGCAAAAGCAATTATACGATACGTTATCTAAAAATCATGCTTGTTATGTTCTTATTACCTGCGATAAACCCGTAGAAGATGGTAACATGCAAGTGCAGATGACTTATGAAGGGGACTCTTCTTTAGTTGCTTATCTGCTACAAGGGGCCCAATCTTTTATCGATGAAAAAGAAGAAGAAGCTTTCTTATAAAAAATTAAGCCTTACTTGAAAGTCTTCTTTCCTATTAAATAAGCAGGAGGCCTCTAGTTCTGAGGAGAGAGGTTAAAGAAATATTCTTAGAAGCTTTTCATCTTGCTTAATTAGAAGAAAATATTTATCGCTCAGGAAATTTAGCCTGATCCTGCTTTAATAATGATTGAAAAGAATAAACGCGCATAAAAGCATTTTTTATCGTGTGGCATAAATTTTTTAAGATGAGTTTTTTTGTGAAAGCAAAAGTAATATCATTGATTAATATTCTACGCATAGGGTTCTATTTAAGCTTGCAGAATTTTTTTATCACCACTATTTATAGAGAGAGCTAGCTTCTCTATTGCCTTTAGTTCTGAAATTCGGGTTGTGCCAATAAAGCTTTGCTCTAAATGTTATTAAGCAGGCTCTCACACTTACTACTTTACATTTTGATGAGTTTGTTATAAGGTTGACCCTAATTAATAGACTTTAGAGCATTTTTGTATAGTAATGAACTTAACGCGTGAACGTCAGTTTTTTCTATGGAGCGTGGTAGGTCCACTCTTAGCCTTAGCTACCCTTTTCATCATGCTCTTGCGTCCCACTCCACTCACACCCTTGTTAGCCTTCAGTCTTGTTTTAGGTTTACCTGTTTGCTGGTATTTAAAAAGAGGCGGTCTCATTTTAGCTGGCTTTTCATTAGCATTTTTGCTGTCTTTCTATCATCCGATACTTATTAATTCTCCGGCGTGGCATGGAGGGATTACTTTTTCCATTTTACTTACTTTTTTTATCACCAGTTATAGCTATGATACTGCTTTAGTTCTGATACAAGAGGTTCAATCTCCCTCTTCTGCTACAGAAGAAGGCTTCTTCAAGCTTGAAAATGGGAGGCTAGAGAGCCAGCATGAAAAAGAAAGTCCCCAGGAAAAATTAGAGAAAATTACTCAAGAACTCTATCACTCTCAGCAGAAAAATAATCATCTAGACTCTCTTTTAAAAAGCTCTCAAGCTGAGATTGAGCAGGTAAAATTAGAAAATGAAAAGTATAAGGCTGATGCCCAAGCTATTAAACATGAACTTGAAATAAGATCTTTTAAAGAGGAGCAGCTATTACAAGAGCTGCTGGACAAACGTGGAGAAGCCCTGCAGCTTAGCGATCAACTCGTTGAAATTAATAAAGAGCTAGCTAAGCGAACAGAAGCACTCAAGCTTATGCAGGATGATCCTCCATTAGAAAAGCTTAGGCTGCAATACCAAGCTGACATGCAAAGTGCAAATAAACAACTAGAAGCACTTACTGAGGGGCTAAAAGATTCCCAACAAGAGGCTCAAGCTTTTAAGAAAGAAGTGCATTTACTCACTGCAGAGCTGAATAATCAAGCGGTTAGAAATGAGCGTATGCTAGATGAGCTTTTGGAGAAACGTAAGGAAATCCTTTACATTAAAGATCAACTTCAAGAAGCCCATGAAGAGCTGGAAAAGTGTGCAAGTATCATTGATAGCCATTCTGCAGAAAATATAGAAAATATCAAAAGCCAATATCAACGAGAAATTCAACATTTTGAAGAGCAGGTGAGAGCTCTTTCTCAAGCACTAAAAGATTTTGAAGAGAAAAGCTCCTGGCTAGAAGAGCGATCTGGACAAGCTACCCTTGAGATAGAACTTGCCAAGCAAGAAATTGAGCGTTCTAAGGATAACCTGCAGTTCATGCAAAAAGAGCTAGAGCTTAAAAGTTTTAATGAAAAGAAAGCGTGGGAAGAACTGGAAGAAGAAAAGAAAGCTTCTCTTGAAGTAAAAAAGCAGCTGCAACAAGTGCAAAATGAGCTTAAAGATTGTATTCTTTGTCATAAGAGTGAAACTCAAAATCTTAGCGAGCTAATTAACGCCAAAGATCAAGAGATATTTAACATACAATTTAGCCTGCAGAGTGCTTTAGAAGATTTACAAACGCATGAAAAAGAACTAACTCAGCTTCACGAAGAGAAAATAGCCTATCAAGATCTACAAGAAAAATGGGCCCATCAAATCGAAGACTTGCAACAGGAAAAGATAAGCTTAAATTCTACTCTTATAAAGCTTCAAGGTGAGCTCCAACAGTTTAAGGGTCTTGAGCAAGAAAAAGCGCGGTTAGAAGCGGCCTTAAAGGAAAACATGCAGGAGCTTGAGGCAGCTCGCCTGGCAATAGAAAAAGCAGAGGAAAGTGCTAAGCAGCATGCTAGGCAAGATAAAAAAGAAAAACTTATCCTTCAACCTACACCCAATTCCCATGAAGAGTATGCTTTAAGGCGCCGTGCCGAGGGAATGTACTTACAGCTAAAAGAGCAATTTAATGATAAATCTACCGTTTTAGAGCACACCAGGCAAAAACTTTTTTATGCAGAAGAAAAAATTTCTCAATTACAACTGCTTATTCAAGAAAAAGAGCAGTTTAATGTAGACCCTTATGCCCAACATTTAACGCAACATATCATCCAAATGCAAAACCAATTGGATAATTTAGAAAAAACTTATTATCTAGAGGTAGAGAGTTTAAACGAGATTATTACTAAGCTTAGCTTATAATTTTTTATTCTTATAAAAAAAGGTAAAGCCATCGCCACTTGCTCTAGCTACTAGCTTGCAATGAGGGTAAGCGAGAGTAGGTATATAAAGTAAAAGGGAAGGTGAGGGGAAAATTAAAGATCGTTATCTTTGCCAGTTAGTTAAAATTTCATGCCCCTCATGAGTAATGAGTAAAGTATGCTCAAATTGAGCACTCGCTTTACCATCTTTAGTGCGAGCAGTCCATTCATCCTCTTGGTCAATTATCGCCTCTTGAACCCCTGCATTAATCATAGGCTCGATAGTAAATATCATCCCTGGTGCCAAAGGAATCTGGCTTCCATTATAAGCATGAGGAATTTGGGGGTTTTCATGAAAGTTTATTCCTACCCCATGTCCTACAAACTGATGGACAACAGAACAGTGATGCGCGCGCGCGTAAGCTTCTATTACGTTACCAATTTCTTTGATTTCCACCCCAGGTTTACAAATAGCGAGAGAGCGTTTTAAACACTCATACGCTACTTCCATGACTAACTGTTTTTCTTCTGAGACTTTACCTATGCTAACCATCTTGCTGCAGTCGCCATAGTAGCCTTCAAAGATGCAGGTGACGTCAATATTTAATATATCTCCCTCTTTTAAGGGGATTTTATTAGGAATGCCATGACAAACGACCTCATTAAGAGAAGTACAAATGCTTTTAGGAAAAGGTGGATGGCCATAGTGAAGAGGAGCAGGAATGGCTCCCATCTCTAAATGCAACCGATGCGCAAAATCATTGATTTCCAAGGTGGTAATACCCTCTTTAGCTATTTTACAGGTTTCTTCAAGAATATAGGAAGCTAGATGGCAGGCTCTACGTATGGCTGTGATTTCCTGCTCATTTTTAAGGATGATATTGTATCTTTTTAAATACTCTTTCTTTAAAAGTTGGGAGTGTTCTGTTTCTTTTAATGCAGGGCTAAGATGAGGAAAATGGCATTTCTTCCATTTTTTACCGCTTTTACACCAGCATTCATGATTTCGACCGATCATAGAGTTCCTTAAATCCCCAAAGATAAGCAGTAGACTTTTTGGCAGATTTGATATATCTTATTTTAAGTAAATTTTAAAAAAGGGCTTTTTTTCTCTCCTGAGCATTATAGATGAATGATCGATTGACTTAAAGCCGTTTTTTATTAAGGCCGCTTGGAATAATGTACCCTGGCTACATGCTTGGGTGGCAGATGATATTAACTTGTTTCAAAAAAAATTATTGGGATTATGAAGCCTGCTGATTTGATACCCCCTTTTCCTAAAGATAATAGAAAAGTTACCATCCATGATGGCATATGGTACTTACCCGATAGGCATCTAGCTCAAAATCATTTTGAGTTTCCTGGGTGGTCTCATCCTTCGCTTTTTGGCAATGATCAGCCTGTCAATTTAGAATATTGCAGCGGAAATGGGGCTTGGATAGTAGCACAAGCAGAGGCCCATCCTCATCTTAATTGGGTTGCCATCGAGAGAAAATTTACCCGTGTGCGTAAGATCTGGTCCAAAATTAAAAATGGCTCGCTCAAGAACTTGATTGTTGTTTGTGGAGAGGGGTTGATGGCCACTCGCACTTACTTTCCTTCTGCTAGTATTGCTAATGTATTCATCAACTTTCCGGATCCTTGGCCTAAATTGCGACATGCTAAGCACCGTTTAATACAGCCTCACTTTGTCCAGGAATTAGCTCGGGTGATGCAAACAGATAAAGCTCTCACTTTTGTTACGGATGATATAAGCTACTCGCAAGAAGCGCTTGAAGTTTTCTTGTCAGCCGCAGATTTTAAATCTTACTATTCTCATCCCCACTTTTCTACCGAAGAAGAAGGTTATGGCACTTCTTATTTTGAGGAGCTTTGGCGCTCCAAGGGTAAAACAATTCGCTATCATAGGTTTATTAAAAAATGAGTGTCGAGGAGATCCCTGAAAATACAAAAAGGCTAGTTTGGGATAAACCTTACTTTTATTACCAAGGAAAAATTTTTAAGCCTAAGCTTTATGAATGGCAAGCAGAGGATGAAAAAATCCCTGCTGGCTATAATGTCATTTCACTTAAATTAGATGGCAAAGTGACGGCAAGCCTTGACTGGAAAAAAATAGAAAAGGTTGCAGAAAATTCTTCGAAAGAAGGCTTTCTGCTTTTTTGGGACTTAGATTTAGGTTTATTTGATCGTTTAGAGTGGCCCTTATCTAATCAAACCCAGTTTTTATCTCTGCTTCTTTCTCTCGAGCACTTTCGGGATAATTTATGGAATAAATTTAAAGATCAAACCTTAGGGGTAAACATCTATCGAGGGCCCGTAAACTTTAAATCTCAAATGAGCTGGGATGATGAACTACAATCTAATTATAAAGAATGGAAAACTACGAAGGGTAATGAAAATGATCAATTACCCTTTTCTACCTCTCAAGCATTATTTGCACGTGAGGTGGGAGCAGAATATTTAGCATTTTTAGCCAATCGAATGCCTGATGAAATGCCTATCTTTGTGACTTTAGATAAAGATCTATCGTTAAGCTTAAGTTTAGAAGTTCAGCTAACGCATCGCGAACGATGGGGGAGATTACATCTGCTCGTTAAAAATAGTGAGCTTCCCTACTTATTTAATTTTAAGCCTGCACCTGTAGGTGTTTGCCTCCCTAACTATCAATGGAGAGATCAACAAACCTATCAAGAGCTAGAAGAGATATTACGCGATTTATTAAATGAAAGAGTTGCTTTCAATATTATCCCAGAAAATTATCTTCTTCATGAATGGGAAGGGCTGGACTATTTAGTCGTCATTTCCTCCAGCTTAACAAGGCAAGGTAAGCGCAACCTGCAAGGCTTTTGTGCTGCAGGGGGGACAGTCATTACTGTGGGCTCTTCTCTAGGGTTAGCAAAAGAGATACCGTATGTAAAAAGTGAAAAAGGATCTTTTAGCATGATGAATAATAGGGATGGCGAGTAAGGCAGCCTAACATTCTTTCTCTATTAAGGGTTTGGACAAGAGAAAAGTTTAGTTGATTAGCCTTCCTTTTTAAGCCCCAAAAAAGTAATAAAATTTTATTTATAAATTTTACTTTTGCTCTTCATCATTTATTGTTCATCGGTTATAACAAGGCTATCCTATTCAAGTGAGGTTTTTTTATGTCTATGGTAGAAAAGTGTGGTGTGAACAGTCGGTCATTTGATCATTTTCTTGCTACTGCGAAACTAAAGGAACTAGCCAGGCATCCTTGTGACTTAACGGATCCCCAACTCTTAACTCCAACTCGTTTGCAGCAGCTTAGTGCTGAAGCTTGTGGCATAAAATTTTTGTATGGCACAGAACAAGTAACAGAAGAGGTTATGCAAGCTTTGGTGGAGCTATCACGCGAAGCAGGCGTAATACAAGCGATGAAAAAGATGCAGGCGGGTGAAACTGTTAATAAAATTGAAGGCTTTCCTAGTGAGAATAGAAAGGTTTTACATACAGCGGTAAGAGATTTTTTTGAGGCTCCTAATCAGTCGAAAGAGGCTTCTGAGGCAACAAAAGAGGCTAAAAAGGAGATCGATAAGCTGCAGCATTTTATCAATAAAATTGATAAAGATCAAAGTTTTACAGATTTAATCATGATAGGCATCGGAGGTTCAGATTTAGGACCCAAAGCCCATTATTTGGCTTTGCAGCCTTTGCAGAAAAAGGGCCGAAAAGTGCACTTTATTTCCAATGTCGATCCTGATGATGCCGCCATGGTTCTTAAAGATGTGGATCTGTCTGCTACTTTAGTGGTTTGTGTATCAAAATCTGGGACCACACTTGAAACATTAACGAATGAAGAAATTGTTCGGTCTCATTTCCAAAAAGCTTCCCTTCATCCTCGTAATCATTTTGTAGCTGTTACAGGTCGTGGCAGCCCTATGGATAATCCTGATCAATACCTAGAAAGCTTTTACATTTGGGATTGGATTGGAGGACGTTATTCTACCACCTCGATGGTAGGAGGAGTGATGCTTTCTTTTGCCTTTGGATTTGAAGTGTTTTGGGAGCTACTTAGAGGCGCCAACGCGATGGATAAGGTGGCTTTAAATCCAAGCATCAAGCATAATTTGCCTTTACTAGGAGCTTTATTAGGCATTTGGAATCGAAATTTTTTAGGGCATCCTACCGTGGCGCTTATTCCTTACTCTCAAGCTTTATCACGTTTTCCTGCTCATATCCAGCAGCTTGACATGGAATCTAACGGGAAACATACCGATCGAAGAGGCAATCACGTTAATTTTCAGACAGGGCCTATCATATGGGGTGAGCCGGGTACCAATGCCCAACATTCGTTCTTTCAGCTTATTCATCAAGGAACTTCTCCTATTCCTGTGGAATTTATCGGTTTTAAAGAATCTCAGTATAAAAAAGATTTTTTATATAAAGGGACTTATTCTCAAGAAAAGCTGCTAGCTAATCTTTTTGCGCAAGCCATAGCTTTAGCAGCCGGTCAAAAAGATCCTGAAAATATAAATAAAAGCTTTTTTGGCAATAGGCCTTCTCATATTCTGTTAGCACGTCAGTTAACGCCCCATATTTTAGGCTCTTTACTTGCCTACTTCGAACATAAAGTAGCCTTTGAAGGATTTATCTGGGGGATTAATTCTTTTGATCAAGAAGGAGTGCAATTGGGTAAAATTTTAGCTAATAAAATTGTTGATCAATTTTCTTTTAAAAGAGGGATAGGCGAAAAATCTGAGTTTGCTTTAGGCGAGGCAATGGTTCGCCATTTAGAGACTTTGTAGTGTCCTTAGGGAGAAAATCATGTTGAAAATCGAAATTCCCAAACGTGCCGCGCATTGCATGCATGGCAACGAACCTCTTATTCCAGAGATGGAGTTTTATTCGATCTTGCTTTCTCAAGAAGAAGAATATGAGAGGAAAGACTTTTGCTTAGCTTGCTGGGAAAAATTTGCTAAAGAAAATTTTAGCGCTAGGGCTAAAACGGCTTGGAAAGCTAAAGTCGTTTCGAAAAAAGAGAAGGAAGAGATATCTTTTAAAACACGCGATGAAAAAGCTTTTTATTTATTAAAAAACTTATTGCAATCTCCTTCGGAAGAAGAATGGGCAGAAGCATTCATATTGGCACTTTACCTGGCGCGACGAAAAATTATTTATTTAAGGCAAGAGTTGGCGCAGGAAGATGGATCGGTACTTGCTATTTATGAGGTAGCAGCTACTGAAGAGATGTGGGCTGTTAAACGAAAGCCATTGAGCGGTAGCGACATTGAAGCCCTTCAAGTAAAAATTGCCGAAAAGTTAGCGCGCTAAGCCATGCAGAAATCCTCTTCTAGTCTTTTGGATACTATTTTTGAAGATTTTCTAAGCTATATAGGCTCGGAAAAAGGTTTAGCTGTAAATACTATAGAAGCTTATCAACGAGATATAGCCGCATTTTTTGCTTTTTTAAGCAAGAAAGGCTTTAATGCTATACAACAGGTCGATGAAGAACATCTGATGGATTTCGTGGCCTCTCTGCAAGCAGCAGGATATGCCAGTTCAAGTATTGTACGCAATCTCATAGCCATTAAAGTATTATGTCGTTTTCTAAAAAGAGAGGGGAATCTACCCAGCAATTTCTCCTTATATTTTGCTACACCTAAAGCTTGGCAGCTTATCCCTACAGTGCTCTCTTACGAAGAAATTGAAAGATTATTAGAAGCTCCTGATGTAGAGACTCTACAAGGCTCACGGGATAAAGCTATGCTAGAAATTATGTATGCGTGCGGGTTGCGGGTCTCTGAAGTTTGTAGCTTGAAGATCTATGATGTGGATGATGAGTATGTGCGGGTGATGGGTAAAGGAAAGAAGGAACGTTTAGTTCCTATAGGATTTAAAGCTATCCAAGCTATTGATCATTATCTTCATCATTATCGTTCATTAACAGAGAGTGAAAAATCTAAAGAATTATTTGTTTCTAGTCGTGGAAAACCTATCGATCGAGTGAGTGTATGGAGGATGATCAAAACATATATGAAAAAAGCAGGAATCC
The DNA here is from genome assembly GCF_011087585.1 of Neochlamydia sp. AcF84. Taxonomy (NCBI): domain Bacteria; kingdom Pseudomonadati; phylum Chlamydiota; class Chlamydiia; order Parachlamydiales; family Parachlamydiaceae; genus Neochlamydia; species Neochlamydia sp. AcF84. The sequence goes on along the minus strand of NZ_VJOT01000073.1, from coordinate 47,497 downwards.
TTAAAAATATATCCCCTCATTCTCTTCGCCATTCATTTGCTACTCATCTATTAGAAAATGGGGCTGACTTACGCGTTATCCAAGAAATGCTTGGGCATGCAAGTATCAGTAGTACAGATAGATACACGCAGATCAGCAAATCGCGCTTGCAAAAAAGCTTTGATGAATTTCACCCGCGGGCTTAATTGAATATTAGAGGTTTAAAAAATTAAGAAAATATTTATATATCTTTAAGTAAAAGCCGTTTAGCATTTTCGGCATGATGCTGAAGCTCTAAAAATTCAGGATGGTTGGAGGCATATTCTATAGCCAAATCTAGTGCTTGCAGGGCACTCTCTCTATCATGCAGAGCAAAGAGACATTTAGCTAAATAAAAATAGGGAACGGGGTTATCAATACGGCATATAGCTGCCATTTCGTAAGCATCGATAGCAGCTTCGTAATCTTTGTTAAGTTGTGAGCACATTCCTAACCCCACCCAATATTCATGGTTATAAGGATTAAGAGTGACCAGGAATAAGAAAGCTTGAGCCGCTTCCCCATAGCGACGATGATCAAAGAGGCGATAGGCAGCGCCATAGAATTTAGCCATAGTTTCATCGCTAAATTCTAAAATTTGCTGAGCAGTTTTACCTTGGGCAAGTTGCTTTTTAAGAAGCTTTTTATTTTTAAGCTTCATTTTGACTTTTTTAGTTATCTTAAATTCACCAATATCGTCGCTTTCCATTTTTAACCCCGTTGGGCTGATATTATGAATTTCTTCTTCAGTTTGTCAATAAAACATTTCAGGCTTGTTTCTTATCTTCTGATTTAGCATAATACTTCCTCAATAATAAAGAGGTTTATATGACAACGTTAGCATCTGTCGACTTAAAGAGTGATAGAAGATCTATTCATCTGCCTGTTAATCCTGCATGGCGAGAGAAAGCTTCTCAGGCTTTTTCCAAAGTGAAGGAAGTGGCTAACGTTGTGTTTATTAGCCTACTAACCTTAGCTCTTTTTGCTACCAATCCTGGAATGTGCTTTATTTCATTAGTAATAGGGGTAGCTTTTAGTCAATCGATAGAAAAGGCTGTAAATAGGATAAAAGTATTTCTGTCCGCTTATTCCGTCCCTGTAATTATTGCCTGTTGGGGAATAGGTATGTTGGTATTGCCTGTCTTCCTTGCTACTGCCGCAGTTATTTGGCAAGCCTCATTAGGAAGCTATCTTTATAAAAAAGCTGATGAAAAAATGCTTTATAAAGCTTGAAAGGAATTCTAAAAGTTCTATTTTTCTTTTTATTCACCCCTTTTAATTGGATTAGCTTATAAATAAGGCTAGCTACAAGATAAAAATCATTGTACCAATTTTTTAATGCTTGAAGTAATTAAAACGAGCGAAGAAGCTAGCTATTAATTTATTCCATAAGCGGGCGTGAACTACAAAGAGAAAGGAAGAGGTTATTTGAATAGATTTTAAATTAATACCTCCACCTTAAGTAGAACTGATTATTTTTCGAACGTTTTTATTTGATTTTCTTACCTATAAGCTTGCTAAAAAGAGCATCTAGTTTTTTTAAGCCTCTCCCTCTTTAATATTTAAAAATTAATTTAAAAGAATAAAGTCAAAAAAAAATAGAAGTTTTTGGCAAGTTTATTAGCTCATTCTTTAGGAATTTATACGCTGCTTGAGCATCTCGTTTACCACGGTGGGTGCCGCTTTACCTCTAGTTTCTTTCATCACTTGTCCTACTAAAAAAGCAAATGCTTTTTCCCTACCTGCTTTAAAATCAGCAATAGATTGAGGGTTTTGTGCTAAGACTCTATCCACAATAGCTGCAATTTCCCCTTGATCGCTCACCGGTTTAAAATCAGGATTATCAGCTACAATTTTTTCACAATCCATCTGGGGTTGAGCAACCATTTGATCAGCTACAGTTTTAGCTATTCTTCCCGTGATCGTTCCTTTATCAATCATATTTACTAATTTGGCTAGCTGAATAGGAGGAATACCAAGAGTTAAAAGATTTTTGCCCGAATCTTTAAGCCTTCCTGCAAATTCTACAATGATCCAATTACAAAGATTGCGTGCATTTGAGCAATTTTTAAGAGCTTCCTCGAAGTAATCAGCTATTGGCTTATCTTGCGTTAAAACAAAGGCGTGATGAGGAGAAAGACCAAGCTCGGCTACATAACGCCTCTCTCTTTGCAAAGGTAGTTCCGGTAATGACTGGCGCACTTCCTCAATATAGCTATCGGTCAAAACAATAGGTACAAGATCGGGTTCAGGAAAATAACGATAGTCATCGGCTCGCTCTTTACGGCGCATAAGAACCGTCTCTTTTTTTTCCGGATCCCATCGATAAGTGGACTGTTGAATAATTTGGTTGTAAGGAGTGTTAGGGTGCTTCATGTAGGCAGAGATTTGACGTTTAATTTCGCATTCAATCGCTACATGCATGTTGCTGAATGAATTCATGTTTTTGATTTCAATCTTATTGCGAAGTCCCGTTTCGCCTTTCAGGCGCACGGAAATATTAGCATCTACACGTAGCGAGCCTTCTTCCATGTTGCAATCAGAAACATCAATATATTGTAAAATGGCTTTTATAGCTGATGCATAAGCTACAGCTTCATCGGCAGAATGAATGCAGGGCTCAGAAACAATCTCAATCAAAGGAACACCTGCACGATTATAATCCACCCCCGCAAAATTGGTAAAATGTTTAAGCATGCCTGCATCATCTTCCAAGTGTACCCGGTTGACAGCAAAAGTTTTCTCTATTCCATTAACTTCGGCGACAACAGTTCCTCCCAATACAATAGGCTGCTCAAATTGGGTGATCTGAAAATTGCGAGGGCTATCAGGATAAAAGTAAGATTTACGATCAAATTTGCTAAATTTAGCGATAGTGGAATTGATGGCACATCCAAATTGCACGGCTTTTCGAACGGCTTCCTTATTGAGCACGGGTAGGGCGCCTGGCTGGCCTGTGCAAACTTCTGTAATGTTTGTATTAGGTTCGTCGCCAAAATGATTGGGAGCTACGCTAAACAGTTTAGTTTTGGTGTTAAGTTCGGCATGTATTTCAAGACCAATTACGGCTTCCCAGTTAATATGCTGCGTCATTGAATTTCTCCTATTTCACTAGTTCAGGCATGTGCATATGATAGGAGGTGGCCTTTTCAAAAGCATGGGAGACTTGAAAAACACCTACCTCATCTTTTTGAGGACCTATTAATTGCAAGCCCATAGGTTTTCCTTCAGCAGAAAAACCGGCAGGAATGCTGATGGCAGGAAGGCCTGCTAAGTTAATGCCTATGGTGTAGATGTCTTCTAAATACATTTGTATGGGATCTTTAATCGATCCTATTTCAAAGGCCGCAAAGGGGCTAACGGGGCTGGCCACCAAATCACATCTTTTGAAGGCTTCTTGATAGCTTTGTATAATTAAAGTACGAATTTTTTGTGCTTTTTTATAGTAAGCCTGTTGATAACCGGAGGAAAGTACGAAGGTGCCTAGAAGAATTCTTTGCTTCACTTCTTCTCCAAAGCCCTCACTTTTTGAAAAATCATAGATTTCCTCTAACGTTTGAGCACGGCTAGAACGGTGGCCATAGCGCACTCCATCAAAGCGTGCTAAATTGGTAGAAGCTTCGGCTGTGGCCAGAATGTAATAGACAGGTAAAGAATACTTTAAAATACTCAAATCTATTTCTACTATTTCTGCTCCTAAGCTCTTCAAAACTTCTAAAGAATTGTTAAAGACTTTTTTAGGTTCAGCAGCAAGAGTATCTAAAAAATGCCAAGGTACTCCAATCTTTTTTCCTTTAATGTCCTTATTCATCTTCGTAAGGTAATCGTCCGCTTCAGCGGGTAAGCTGGTAGAATCTTTTTCACAGTGCTTTCCAATCACTTCCATCACTAAAGCGGCATCTCGCGTATTGGTAGCAAAAGGGCCTATTTGATCCAGGGAAGAAGCATAAGCGACTAATCCATAACGAGAAACCCTTCCATAGGTAGGTTTAAAACCTACGACTCCACAAAAGGAAGCGGGCAAGCGGATAGATCCTCCTGTATCGCTACCTAGCGCAAGGGGACACAAACGTCCAGCAACAGCAGCAGCAGATCCACCTGAAGAGCCACCGGGAGTACATTTTAAGTTCCAAGGGTTATAAGTTTTTTGTAAAGCAGAGCTTTCATTAGAAGAGCCCATCGCAAATTCATCCATGTTAGTCTTGCCTAAAAGAATCGCATCTTCTTCTTCCAAAAGGCGAACAACAGTAGCATCAAAGGGAGCGCGATAATTAACGAGGAATTTAGAGGCGCATGTAGAAATTTCCTCTTTAATATGAATGTTGTCTTTGATAGCTATGGGAACAGCCGCAAGTTTTCCTAATTTTTCTCCCAACGCTCTCTTCTTATCCAGCTGCTTAGCTTTTTCAATCGCGCGCTCTTTGTACACTGCAAGAAAAGCTCCAATCTGGCTGTCATATTGATCGATACGTTTTAAAAAAGCTTCGGTAACAGCTAGCGCCGTAAGATCTCCTTTTAAAAACTTATCTTTAATTTCACATGCGGTCAGTGTATGTATCATGTCTTTCCTTCAGATAATCAGTTTTGCTTAATGATGGTAGGAACTTTTATCATTCCTCCAATATGCGCAGGAGCATTGGATAAAAACTTTTCACGCGGCAGGGTAGGCCCAGGCACATCTTCTCTCATCACATTGCACATATCAGCCAGAACATGATCACAAGGTGGCACATCATCGGTATTGATTTCATTCAATTGCTCAAAGTAGCCAATAATTTTTTTTAAATTGTTAAGCAGGACCTCTTTTTGTTCTTCAGTACACTCGATGCGACTTAAAGCCATTAGGTTTTGAATAGTATCTTTGTCAATATGTGCCATTTTATAGCTCCTGGAATGAATCGCTTTATAATAATGAGAGTCTGCTTATTATGCAACAGAAGCTAAAAAATTTGCAGGTGACAGATCATTTCAAGTTACGTAGGGTCACTTTCTCCCAATCTATCTGTTTTTTTATGCTTTAGCGCAGAGTAATATCAAAGTCGTCAAGTTTTTTCATTTGCTCCTTCAAATAGCAAGGGAATATCCTTATGTAAATTTTAAGCTTATTAAGAGTTTGCTTTTATTCAGATAAGATGAAAGCAAATTCAAAGGAAGGAAAGGCTCAATGCATAAAAGTTCTCGTGACAATTTAAGTGATAATGAAAGGGAAGAAATAAAGAATATATCTTTTTTCTTTAATGAAAAAAGAGGGAGGCTGTGTAGGTACCCTAAACGAAAGGCATTAGTAAGATGCTAGTTTTTATGTAAGCCATACAAGATATAGAGAGGCACTTTCTCCACGATTTTTCTCTTTGTAAGCTAGTGTTTAATTATTTTTCTAGGCGGAAGCTTGCTAGGAAATTAGAAAAGATAAAAGCCTATCTAGGAAAGAAGAAAAGAAGGTAAGGAAAAGAAGGAAAAATCTTTAGTAGACATAGCTGATAGCCAGAAAGTGAAAGCCCCAAACCTTTGAGGGGCGTGCTTAAGGCAGAGAAAAAACAAAGGAAGGAAAAGACATATCTTAAGTTGTCGTAGACAGCCCCTAACCTGGCAAACCCGGATTACCTAGCAATACTATTTCTGTCAGTTGTAACTTATCTAACATCTTTTCTTGCACAAGATATTTGGCATCTAAGAATGTTCTTAGAGGCTTCTTGAAAGCCTCTTGCTAAAATAACACTTTACTGTATGTGTTCTTTTGTTATTATCCTACTGCATCGCTAGCCACTTGTAATTCTTCAACATTTCTAAACACTTTCCCTTAAAAGCTATGGCATAAAATTTGTTCTGGACGATTTGATTAAATCTCTCTCAATTGCCTTGTTCAAAAATATAAACCTAATTTTTAGAACCAATTAGAAGGAGTATCAAGAATTGCAAAATTCCCCAAGAAATTTCATGTCTGCGTAAGTTGAGTGAGTAGGGATAGCCTATAGTGGCATTGTACCACGATTAAATGGTTTTTTCCAAATAGATGATAGGCGAGTTCAAAGGCTTTACTGGCATACTTAAGTGCAGTTTTTAATTTGTCCTGCTGCTGGTAGATTTCGACGAGATTATTGCAATAATACACTACATGGGGATGCTTCTCACCTAATACCTTAAGGGCTTGGTGGTAATATTTAACTGCCTTTTCTAACTTGCCTTGTTGTTGGTAGATCACCCCTAGATTGCCATAGCGAATTGCCACTAGAGGATAATTTTTCGTAAACAGCTTAAGTTCAATCTTGAGAGCTCTCTTGGCATATTCCGCTGCTAGACTTAGATTTTTTTGTTCTAAATAGGTAGTTCCCAAGTTACTGTAATCTCTCGCTACATTAGGATGATTGTCTCCAAAAAGCTTAAGGTCAATGTCAAGGGCTTTTTCTATATACTGAGCTGCCTTTCCTAAATTTCCTTGTTCTTGATAAATTATTCCCAGGCTATTATAAATCGTCGCCACATATGAATGATTTTCACCATAAATCTTGCGATTAATATCCAGAGCTTTTTTGGTGTATTCAGCTGCCTGTTCTAAATTTCCTTGTTCTCGGTAAATTGTTCCCAGGTTATTACAGATCGTTGCCACAGATGAATGACTGTCTCCAAAAATCTTGCCATTAATATCCAGAGCTTTTTTTGTGTATTCAGCTGCCTGTATTAAGTTGCCTTGTGCTTGATAGATCCTTCCCAGATTATTGTAACGAGTTGCCAATACGGGATAATTTTCCCCAAATAACTTAAAGTCAATATTGAGAGCTTTTATGCTGTATTCAGCTGCCTTATCTAAATTGCCTTGAGCTTGGTATATTTGCGCCATGTTATTATAATTGATTGCCACTTTGGGAGAATATTCGCCAAAAATCGTACGATCAATTGCTAAAGCTTTTTCGCTATACTCAGCCGCTTGCTCTAAATTGCCTTTTTCCTGGTAAACAAGTCCTAAGTGATTGCAATTCATCGCCACAGATGAATGATTTTCTCCAAAAATCTTACGATTAATATCGAGAGCTTTTATGCTGTATTCAGCTGCCTTGTCTAAATTGCCTTGTTTTTGGTAGATAAGTCCCAGGCTGGCGTAATCGTTTGCGGCAGCAGGGCTGTTGTCCCCAAAGAGATCATGATCAATTTTAAGCGCTTGCATAACATGCTCAGCTGCTTGCTTTAAATCGCCTTGGGATTTACATAGCATTCCCATGCTGTTATAAAATTTTGCTACAGTCGAATGATTTCCTCCAAAAACCTTCAGAGTAATATCGAGTGCTTTTTGTACATGCTCGGTCGCTTGTTTTAACTTGCCTTGGTCATAGTAGATGCGTCCTAGGTTATTGTGACGGATTGCTGTACTAGGATGATTTTCCCCAAAAAAAATGAGGCTAAGGGCAAGAGCTTTTCGGCCTAGCCTTATCGCCATTCCTGGATTGCCTTGTTCGTGATAGATTTGTCCAAGGTTATCATAAATTGTTCCCACATAAGGGTGATTTTCTCCAATAAGCTTAAGATTAATATCGAGAGCTTTTTTTGTATATTTAGCCGCCCTATCTAAATTACCTTGCTCCTTATAAATTTGTCCGAGATTGTTGTAATAAATTACTACAGTCGAATGATTTTCGCCACAAACCTTCAAGGCAATATCGAGGGCCTTTTTAATATACTTTGCAGCCAGGTCTAAATTGCCTTGCTGGCGATAGATGTTCCCAAGGTTGCTGCAAAGTGCTGCTATAAGTGGATGATTTTCATTATAATGCCCAAGATTGATGTTGAGAGCTTCTTTGACATGCATAGTAGCTTTATTCAGTTTACCTTGAGCATTATAAATGCTTCCCAGATAACCTAATATATGTGGATCTACTGGATTTTCTTTTTTTGCTAATTTGTAATATTTTTTTGCTTCTTCGAGCTGAAAAAGTCGTAGTGCTATATTACCTTGAGTTTGTAACGAGTTATCGTCTAAATCTGAAGATCTAAGGCTGTCTTCGCGACCCTCTAAAAATTCTTGCAGGGCTTTATAAAAGGGAATAAAAATACGGTAAATATTTTTTACTTTGCTTAAGGTTTCCTGATCTAAAGCAAACTGCTTTATGATGAGTTCCGGTTCGTCGAAGCCAAAGGGTTTAATCAGCGGATTCATCATCTCTTGTTGTGCTTGATAATGCGAATAGGTCTTAAGGCGCATAAATAGCGCTATGCTCATCCACTCTTTTAATTTATTAGCGGCGCCAGCCGTTATAATTCCTAGTTTGTTCAGCTGGTCAATCCTAGTAAAAGTATCGGAAGCCATTACTTTTTTGAGAAGGGCTAACCGGTCCAAAGCCAAATGAGGAAAGCGATAAAAATCATTTTTAACTTTGAAAAGCATTCCCTGCCTACTTAAATCGCCCATTCCTGGATTAAAAGCTTCCATATCAGCTACCACAAGGTGTTGCTTGGCTAAGTACTGCCGAAGGCTAAGATCTGTTTGGAAAAAAATACCCAGTTTTTTCTGAAGTTTTTGCCTATATTGCTCGGTTAATGCATAGCTACCTATTAGATGGGTAAAGGTTAAAAGCTCCATAGGAAGATGAGGTTCTTTATCATGCCACCACTGTCCATCCTCATCTTTAGCAATATATTGAGCCATCTTTTCAGGAGTTTGGATAAGCTCAAATGTTTTACTATTGCCGAAAGGAGTTTTACAGCCTTTTCCTTCTACTCCAGCTCCATCGAAGGCAAAGCCTCGTGGCGTAGTGCCATCAAAAAAATCTATAGCTTTTAGGCAGGGAATGTTTAGAGCAGGAAGAATAGTTTCTCCTAAATTAATGACTTTTAAATGAATTAGAGTGGTCAGACGCTTAAAGTAGTCTCTATTTTCTGGATTCTCTGTTTGCATAAGAATGCCAAATTCAAGGTCGGAATAAGGAGTCATCTCTTCCCTAGCTAGGGAACCAAAGCCTATCATGGCATATTCACAAGGCGCAGGGCCTAAAACATCGATCGCCTGGTTAACTAGGGAGCTAAAAAAAGCCTTTATATTCTGAGCGATATTACTGTAAAGCTCTTTCACTTCGTGGAAAAAAGGAGTTCCTGTCAGACGTTGAATTTTTTTCTCTATTTCCTCTCTAAAATTTTTCAATACTATACGGTTGTCACCGATTTTTTTCTTTATTATCTGTGATTCTAAAGATTTGCCGTTACAAATTTTAATAAGTAAATTTTGAACTCTAGAAAGCTTATCTCTAAGAATTTCTTGACGCTCCTGGGGAGCAAGGCGTAAAGCATAATTGTAAAGTCCTGCCGCTTGCAAAAGCGTTTCAGGGGTGCCTTTGCCTATATAAACATCCCCTAATTTTTCTATGCAGACACTTTCTTGGATAGGATCATTTTTTTGAACGGCGAGCTTTAAAGCTAGCGTATAGGCTTCTTCTGCTTCTTCTAACTTAAACTTTATTAAAAAATTATTGCTTTCCTCTATCGAATAAACAATTTTGTCTAGATACTCAGCAATTTTATCAAGATACTCTGGCAATTTTTGAGGTTGATAATGTATCAACAACTGAACCTTGCTGGGTAGGTGCTGCTTAAACACGCGAGCACAGCTTTTAGCATTAAGAACCTTCCTTAATTCATCATCGTTTAAACTGTTGAAAGAGAGGAAAATTCGTTGGAAAATTTTTAAGGGTAGGGTAGCTAAAGGATTGGAGGGATCAAATACTTCTTGCTTACCAGCCTCATTAAAATCCTGTTCTGTAAGGGAAAATCTTTTAACTTTATTCATTCTAGCTTCTATATGAAGAGAAAAAGAAGGGTTTTCACCTGAAAGAAGAGTAGAGGAAGTTGCTGATTCTACAAGAAGAAAGTAATCCGGCTTTGAAGGCTTTTGAGCATAAATAAAATGACCCTCCAAATCTATAATGAAGATATATTCTTTAGATCTTTCTTTATCAGGAATAGTGCCCCATTCTTGGGCTGTCTCAGCTGCAGCTATTCCCTTTCTTGGGGGGATAAGCATATCATTAACACCACAAATCAAATGTTCCTCATTAACTGTCACCAATCTTATAGGAATAGATAAAGCCGAAGCTAGCAGATCTCCTTCACCTAAGCCGCTTACCCAAGTTCCTTTTCCTATTATTTCTCCTGCTCTTTCGTTATTCGTATGCCTGATGATGCTTGAAAGCGCTTCTCTTAAATAGGAGATTTTGTTTTCTTGATCGTCTAGCAAAGGGATTTTTCTAGAAAGGAGAGCATAACTTCCTAAAAAAGCGCTAAAAAAACAGTCGCCGTCACTGGGAACACCTTTTAATTCAAATCCTTCCTTCTTTAGATATTCAGCCGCAGTATTTACTTTTGCTATCATGGACTCACTAATAATAGCTGAACAATCCTGCCATAAGCACTCAGCTATTCTATGTTTGTCCCATTGGCTAGAAGCTAAGCTAGCTTGTTGCTTTTCTGTTGGTGATTTAGCCCCCACTTTTTTTGCATGAAAGCTTTTCAATTCCTCAGTTTGTTCAATTAGCTGCTTCCACTCTTTACAAACCAATCGTGCTTTGCACAACTCTTGCTTTTCTAATTTTTCGAAAATTTTTAACCTAATCTCTGCATAAGGGCCTAGCTTCAGACAAGGCTGTTTTTCTTTTTCTATTTTCTTAAATGCAGTAAAAATGAAAGGTGTAATAGGTAAATTTTCTACATTCATTCGCTTATCCTGATTCTAGCTTTAGGGTATTTCAAGAAGTTTGTAATATTACTTGTAATCTTTTTAGTTTATTATTAAATTTTAGTAAATCATTTTAAATGAATGCTAATTTTAATTTCCATAAATTAAAGTTTAATATTTTTTTCTTTTAATTTTTTTTCTTTTTAAATATCCATTCGCGTTATTCTCTTATTTTGTTTGCTGTTCCATTCCCTTCTCATAACTGAACGATCTAATTAACCTCATGATGACTTTTTAAGTGCTATTGCTCTTACAATTACAAAAAAGCATATAAAATTTAATATGTATAGGAAAAAATTGAATCCCTAATTGCTAGTCTATACCTCTCTAAGAGTACGCTTGCGAAGCACTCATTTAATTTGGCCCCCAATTGAATAAAAAAAATTAGCACTTTATGTATGGCTTTGGCTGATCATAATAGATAGGCAAGGCGATAGGTAACCATGCGGTTTTTAGTTAAATATCACAAGTGTGACCATCAAGCTAAAAGCTTATTTCACTAGAAAATGAACAAAGTAAAAAAATATTTAAAATGCACAAATATTCTTGTGAAGAGGTAAATATTTTTTTAATTAAATCTTCGCTTATTTCTACGATGAGCCTTAAGCTTGATGTTGATAATTCTATTTTGCTCAAAGGTCTATTTAATCTGCTTCTTTACAATTACTTGTAAAAAGAAAATAACCCCTTTATATTTTTTAGATAGAAGTAGGCGTTGCATCTAAATAACCTTTAATTTATAAATTAGGTATGACTGATTCTACTATTATTTGGTTTAGACAAGATCTTCGTTTAGAAGATAATCCTGCATTACAGGCTGCCCTTCAAAAAGGAGCCTCTATTCTTCCTGTTTACATTTATTCTCCCGAGGAAGAAGGGGATTGGCCGCCAGGTGCTGCCTCACGCTGGTGGTTGCATCACTCTTTACAAAGTCTAGCTGATGAATTGTTAAAAAATGATCTGCATTTAGTTATCCGTGCAGGCAATACGCAAAAAATTTTAGAAGAACTTTGCCAGTCTACAGGTAGCACATCCATCTTTTGGAACAGGCGTTATGAACCGGCCGTTATTAAAAGGGATGCGCTTCTAAAAAGCCATTTTCATGAATTAGGCATCGAAACTAAAAGCTTTAATAGTAGTTTGCTTTTCGAGCCTTGGACTAATCTCAACAAAGAAAAAAAGCCTTTTCAAGTTTTTACTCCTTTTTGGAAAGCTTGTCAAAAATTGCCTGATCCTCCACTTCCTCTTGCCTGGAAACCTAGTAAAAAACTTGTTTCTGTTCGGGTAGATAGCATGCATATCGATGAGCTTAACCTTCTTCCTCATATTCACTGGGATAAAGGTATTCAAGCCACATGGAAGCCTGGATCTTTAAATGCAAAAAAAGCTCTAATGGATTTTATAAAAAATTCTATTTACGAATATAAGGATCTAAGAGATAGGCCCGATTTGCCAGGAGTTTCACGCCTTTCTCCTTACCTGCATTTTGGCGAGATAAGCCCTCGTACAATTTGGCATACCATTAAAGAGCAATGCGATCTTAGTAAAGAAGGAGTTGAAGCCTACTTGCGGCAATTAGGATGGAGAGAATTTGCTTATCACCTTCTTTATTATTTTCCTCATACTTCTAAGGAACCTTTAAGAGATGAGTTTAATCAATTTCCTTGGGATAATAGTCCTGATCATTTAAAAGCATGGCAGAAAGGCCAGACTGGCTATCCTTTTGTTGACGCAGGTATACGGCAAATGTGGGAAATCGGATGGATGCATAATCGTTTACGGTTAATTGTAGGTTCTTTTCTAGTCAAAGACCTATTGATAGCATGGCAAGAAGGCTTTGCTTGGTTCTGGGATACCCTTGTAGATGCAGATTTAGCCAATAATACCTTAGGATGGCAGTGGGTAGCAGGTTGCGGCGCAGATGCTGCGCCTTATTTTAGGATATTCAATCCCATCACGCAGGGAGAAAAATTTGATCCCAATGGAGATTTTGTGCGGAAGTGGGTGCCAGAGCTTGCCGCTTTACCTAATGAATGGATTCATAAGCCCTGGGAAGCTCCAGAAAAAACATTAAGGGAGGCAGGCATAGAGCTAGGAGTTACTTATCCAAAGCCTATTGTGGATCATGCAAAAGCCCGGGAAAAAGCACTGGCAGCTTTTCAAGAAATAAAGAACTAGCTCATTCATTCTTTTGCTCTAAAAGCCATTTTAATTCCTCTCTTAGATTTCTATTTAACAAAATTACTTAGAAAATGACGCTTTTGCTTTACCAATAGCTTTTAAGGGAGAATTGAGGAAAGTTAGTAGGCTTAATCGATTATTTACATAATGTTCTGTATATAAAATTGACTTTTTTTAAATTTTTTCTGATACTCAAATAAAATTTAAAAAAGGCTTTATCTATGCCATTTACTCTATCTATAGGAGCCTCGGCTCCAGATTTTTGCTTGCCAGCCACGGATGGAAAAAACTATTCCTTAAAAGATTTTGACTCTGCTTCTATCCTAGTCATTTTCTTCACATGCAATCACTGTCCTTACGTGACAGGATCCGATGAAGTGACTCGCCAGACAGCTGAAAAGTTCAAAAGCGATGGAGTAGTTTTTGTAGGTATTAACTCCAATAGCGCGATTACGGTTCCTGCCGATTCCTTTGAGCATATGCAGGAGAGAATGCAAATTCATCGTTTTCCTTGGTATTATCTTTACGATGCTTCTCAGGAAGTAGCTAAAGCCTATGGGGCCCTGCGCACCCCTCATTTTTTTGTTTTTGGTCAACAGCGCAAGCTCATCTACACGGGTAGAGGAGTTGACAGTCCTAAAGATACCTCTAAGATGAGGCAAAATGATTTAGAGAAGGCCCTAGCCGAGCATCTGGCGGGTAGATCTGTAACTACGCCTTTAACAAATCCAATAGGCTGCAATATTAAATGGGAAGGTAAAGAGCGTCATTGGATGCCAAGCGATGCTTGTGACCTTGTCTAAGGTACGTTCAAAGGAATTTTAATGAAAATTTTGGTGGCTGGTGCATCCGGGTTTATAGGGAAAAACTTGGTTTTAGCCCTTACGCAAGCAGGCCATGATGTAAAGATACTAGTGCGTAAAAACGCAGGTTTAGCTGAAAATGAAATAAGCTGGGCTCCTGAAAAAGAAGCCATTAGTGATAACGACCTAGAGGGGATTGAAGGAATTATCAATTTAGCCGGTGATAATATTTTTAAAGGACGTTGGACAGAAGCTAAAAAGAAATCTATTATTGAAAGCCGCCTTCAGGCCACTCGTACTCTTGCAAGTTGTTTTTTTCGCTTAAAAAATCCTCCTAAGCTTTTTATTAATGCGTCTGCTATTGGCTATTATGGCAACAGGGGAGAGCTTCTTCTGACGGAAGAGAGTTCAAATGGCACGGGATTTTTAGCTCACGTTTGCGAAGAATGGGAAAAAGCTACACACGCCCTAGAAGCTATGGATGTGCGTGTAGCTTGCCTGCGTTTTGGAATCGTCCTTAGTCCTAAAGGGGGATCTTTAGCGAAAATGTTGTTAGGATTCAAATGGGGAATTGGCGGTAAAATGGGATCGGGACAGCAATATATGAGCTGGGTAAGCTTAGAAGATGTTCTTGCTGTGTTTTTACATATTTTGAAAGCAGAAAAATTGAAAGGACCTATTAACGTGGTGGCTCCGCACCCTGTCACTAATCATGTATTTACTAAAACGTTAGGAAAAGCACTCGGCCGACCTACCCTTTTATCTCTTCCCAGCTTTGTCTTACGGTTCCTATTGGGTGAAAAAGCCGATGAGCTGCTTTTATCCAGTCAACACGTTTCATGCTCGAAATTAATCGATTCGGGCTATACGTTTCTCCATAGTAACCTTGAAAAAGCGCTTCCTCAACTTCTTGCGCAAGAGATTTAGCTTTTTTGGTTAGTTTCTTCATGGATAAATATGCGCTGAATACGAGGCCCTAGACAGGTAATAAGTTCATGGACAATCGAATCTCCTTGTAAAGCTACTTCTTCAGGAGCAAGATATTGACCATGTTCATCCTCGCCAAAAATCAATACCGCATCTCCAATGGCTACATTTTCAATATCCGTAACATCTACCATCATAAAATCCATACAGATTTTTCCTACCATAGGTGCTTTTTGCCCTCGAATGAGAACATACCCTTTTCCACTGTAATGGCGATGAAGACCATCAAAATATCCAATAGGAAGAACAGCGATTATTTGTTTATCCCGTTCTACGCGGTAGCTGCGGCCATAGCTAATGGTATCGCCTGCTTTGCAATAATTAATGCCTGCGATCCTTGAAACAAGCGTAAGAGCTAGCCGCAATTCCATTGCTTGGCGGGCAGCTTCTGAGCAATGGAGTCCATAGATAGCTAGACCCACGCGAACCATGTTATACTGATTAAAATCGAATCTAACAACAGCGCTTGAGTTTGAGGCATGATAATAATTAGCTGTAATCTGATGTTTTTTTAGCTGAGCAATGACCGCATCAAAGCTCTGCGTTTGAGCGAACGTGAAAAAATCTTGTGCCGGGTCATCAGCACAGGCAAAATGGGTCATTAAGCCCTCTAAAATAAGATGGGGGCAATCTTTGATTAAAGTCGCAAGCTCTAAGGCGTTGTTAGCTGAGCATCCTAGGCGATTCATTCCTGTATCAACATGCAAGTGTACTCGAATGCTTTTATTTTGTTTAGAAGCCTCGTTTGCTAGGGCAGTAATAAATTCTTTTTCACTGACCCCCACTTCCAGCTCCCATTTAACAATTTTTGATATTTCATAAAGAGAAGAATGGATCACAAAAACTGTTTGCTTAATTCCAGCTCTTTTAAGCGCTACCCCTTCCTCTACACAGGAAACGCCCAGGATATCTACCCCGCAGGTCGATAAAAATTTTCCTATGCGTATCTCCTCGGTGCCATAAGCTAGCGCTTTAACCATCACCATAAGGCGCGTCTTAGCTCCTACCTTATGTCGAATGGTTGCAATGTTGGATTGTATAGCAGCAAGATTTATAAAACATTGATTGCTGGCTATGCTATCATTAAAAATTTCTATTAAATTATTTAATGGTTCTTTACGTTCATTTTTGATGACTACATAGTCATTGCATTGTATATGTGCTTGCATCTGCTCAAGGGCATCGCGATAGGTATTATAATGGCAAATTTCTAAAGGGCTTTTTGTTTTGTTAACAATGTTAATGATTTCTTGAAAATTATGTGAGCCAACTAAAGCTAGCATTTGCACTTTATTTTTTATAAGAGCATGGCCTATGCGCCTATATTCCGAAGTGTTATTTTCTTTTTTTCCTCGTATGCCACCAAAAATAAATATCCTACGATGTTCAGTAGAAGAGTGCTCAAAATGTTTAAGGGCTTGATCAACAGATTGAGGATCGGAGCTATAAGTTTCATTAATAAATGTTGCACCTATTGGCGACTTCCATATTTCTGTGCGCATTGGCTCTAATATATAGTTACAAAGGACTTCTTTGATTACCTCAGCAGAGACTCCCAGGAGCCAGGCAGCTTTAACTGAAATGTTAAGAAGATCCATGAAATAATAGAAGCCAGCATTAACCCTTTCTTTTAAATAAGTTCCGCAAGGAAATTTAATGCCATAGAGCATCTCAACTTCGTAAGGCTTGCTTAAAAGATGAGCATGGGGAAGAAAAGGAGTTTCTTTATTCCAAAAATAGTAAGGAGCTTTAATCTGTTTTAAATAGGGCTCGAGAAAAGGAGTTTGAGGGATAAGGGCCCATTTATTTTCAGGAGGGACAGTTATAAGCTTAATAGTTTCTGCTACAAGGGCCTGTTGGTTGCCGAAAGTAATCAGATGCTTTTTGCCTAAATGGGTAAGTATACAGGCTTGAGGATGAATAATTTTTGCTAAGCGATCCATTTCATTATCTTGGGACACCGCTGCTTCTATCAGCGCAATCTCATGCTGTTGAGAGATGTTGAGAATGCTTAAAGGTACGCCCACTTGGCTATTAAAGCTACCAGGAGATGCTATTACTCTTTTGGTAGGTGCTATCATCGCCTGTAACAAATCTTTAACCATTGTTTTACCATGCGTACCAGTGATGCCAACAATCAAGGACTTAAGTTGATGCCGATAGGCTGTGGCTATCTCTTGGAAAGCTTTTAAAGGATCTAAAACACGTAAAAGATTAATAGCAGGTAACTTGGCTGGTTGCCAATCATTGCGTACAATTGCAAAGCGTGCACCTGCTATAGCTGCTTGTTCAACATAATGATGACCATCTTCAACCTGTCCTGGTAAAGCTACAAATAGTGCATGGGGAGAGGAAATTAAGCGTGAGTCAATACAGATTTGATCAATGATAGGGGAGCCTATACAAGGGCTAGATAGGGCTGCAGAAAAGCCTTCCCAGAGTCTTAGGTCAAATGGATCCATAGCTAATCAGTAAGTAGGTTAGAGGCACTATAACTTATTCATCATAGAAATTCAAGGTAGAGAAGTTTTTGTGGGTAAATCTCTTATAGCTTAAGTAGACATCCTCAAAAATGATATAGGAAAAAGCGAGTTTTAGAATTTAAATTTTTGTGCAAATATTTATCAAAATTTTTACTAATATTTATCTACTATTTTTCAATGAATAGGATAAAGAAATATTGTAGCAGCTTTATTCAAGATAAGAAAGGTGAGCCAAATAGAAGCATGGGTAAAGCGATTTTCTATCTATATATCCATGGGGAAGGATTTATCCTATTTCTGCGTATTCCTGAAGTTCCTTTAACTAATAATATCGCAGGATAAATGATGAAAAAAGCTGTTTTAAATCGCAAAAATGCATATTCCTTTCGCAATAAAACTGGAGCTAAAATTACCGACATCCTTATGGGCGTGATGGAAATTTGCGCTCTCAATCAGCTTAACCCCTACATTTTTCTAATTGCAATTCAACGGTACCAAGAAAATGTTCGCCGAAATCTGAAATTTTGGCTCTCTGGGGTTTATGAAAAAAGACTTAAGAAGTTTCGGTCAACTCTCCTGCAATTACAACCTCCTCCTCTTTGACCTCATGAATCTTATTGATTAAGTCATTGATAATGTCTTGAACTAAATCTTCTAGCAATGCCGCATATTTATTAAATTCTGGCCATAGCGTATTGTTAACAAAGGTTGGAGTTGCTCGAAGCATAACTGTGGTGTTTTTCTGTTTTTTATAACGGTACGTCCGAATTTGAAACTTATTGCAAAGGGCAACAAACAGTTTTTTCTTCCACTCATTTCCAAGGCGAATTGTATATTCAAGAGGTTTTTCAGCTGGTTCCTGCTTATGTCGTTCTAAAATTCGGTTTTTAGCAAGGGTAGCAGCATGCTTTTCACCTTCACTTTTGCTGCTCGCAATCAGAGCTTCGATTTTTTTAATTTTTTCTAACATGTCCATACAAACATAATATTCCATTGGAAAGTTTACTTAAATGATTTTCATGCCTGGAAACAGCCAGGCCATTGATAAACAAGATATTCTCAAATTTGAAGGTTATTCGTTAAGCATGCTCACTGCAAGGACACCTTTCTCTAAAAAACAAAGGAAAAAAGGACAGTATCAAAATTTAAATACGTTTAATTTCAAAGAGGAAATAAAAGGATAGTTTGGCTTAAAGGACTAGCCTTCTGCGTAGCTCTCATCACAAAGACCTTCAAAAACGAAGACGGTTCTTAAAGAGCTCTCCACAGGTGATTAACGATTTAAGTCATGAGGCTGATCGCATCTATGAAATCCATCATAAACGATGTAAGTTAGAAAAGTATTACAAAATCGATAAAGCAAAATACTAGCCTTAAGAAGTCTCCAATTAAAATCGTTCGTTTTCAAGGAGGCCATACCTTTGCCTCTTTTATCGCTTATTGCAAGCTTGAATTTCCTAAAATCAAAACTTCACTTAATCATTTTGCTCTAGGATATAGAATAATCCTTAAAGCTAAGCAGATGGCCTGTCAAGAATTGCAAACTTTACAGAGAAATTCCATGTCTGCGTAAGGTAAATTAAAATTTCATTGCTACCAAACAACTTCCTTTGTATAAGAAAATTTTTATCTTTTGGAAAAATAGCATGCGAAATTTTCTTTGTATTTTTTTCTTATACACTGTTTGCTCACACCTACAAGCTACTGAAGAACCCGTGGGTTTTGCAAAAGCTACTACCGCCCAAGAAGTTTTCATAGGAGAGCAAAATATCGCTACTTTAGGTGGAGAGCCTTCAGCTATGGTAGACGGCTGCGTTAACGCCATCACGGGTACTTTTATCGATAGTGGGATTGATCTATGGGCCCCAGGCCCCGATCCTCTTTATGTGGAACGCATCTATACCCATACCAGCGGCTGGAGTATTAACGAGCCAGAAAATGTAGAAATGCTTGGGGGCAGCTTAAACAGAGTCGTTCACGAAGAAAAAGGCATGAAGGCTTTATATACCAATACCCTAATTGGGCGCACCCTTTTCATCGATGCAACCAATTACAGTCAGGGGTTGACCAATTGCTCTAAAGGATTCATCAGCGGCAAAAGCAATCCTCATAATCTTCAGATGCAAATTGTTTCTCCTAAACCAGGTACTTTCGCCGTGTACTTAAGAGATGGTTCAAAAAGCCTTAAATATTTTGGTTCTAGTCATCGCACGCCACTTTCCCTGGCTGCTATTCGCTATCAACATGGGCTTACTTATGAACAAAAACCTTATGGAATTAAGACGCAGTATACCTATCAAAAATCCCCCTTAGGGTGGAAAATTGGTGAGATAAGTCATACGAATAGCCTTCAGCAAGATTTAGGGATTATTTACTTTGAATATGATAATTTTAAGCTTAATCCTCGCATGGTAGCCTATGCCAATAAAGATAAAAGCGGAAGCTGCGAATATCTTTTCAGCAATTATCCGGCCAGGCCTGAGCTCCATCAAGTGATTTCTACCAACGCTCCCAAAATTTGCTATTCATACGATGATACTACCCACCGCATGAAACAAAAAGCCCTACCCAATGGTCGCTGCAAGCAAATTGAATATTACGATGAGACCAACCCTTGCGCCTATACTAAAAAACCTTTAACTTTTTACGATACATGTACTTCCCCTTATGAACGTGTCTCTTGTTTAAAAGCTGCTGTAGGCACCGATCAAACCCTGCATCCTACCCATCGCTTTTACTATGAGGTAAACCCCATCAACCGTAAAAGTCGTATTTATAGCTATCCAGGTGGAACGACCCGCGTGCTCGATCTTCATAATCAAGAAACTCGCTATCATCATGACTCAAAAAGACGCTTAACAGGCATCGATAAGCTGTTAGACTCTAATCTTTATCGCACGCAAAGTTTTTTTTGGAGCTCTTTGCCACATTTAGAGGGATGCTTAACAACCAAAACCTTACAAGATGGCCAGGGTAACTTACTAAGCAGCCGCTATTACGATTACGACAAAAATGGAAATATAAAACATGAATGGCTTCTTGGAAATCTTACGGGAAATGCAAAGGGCCCTGTGCTAAATAAAGAGGGCATTCCTATAGCGGGACAATATGATAGCTACATTCGCACTTATGAGTATAGTGATGACGGATATAACCACTTATTACGTGAGCAAGATGGATGTAAGGAGATCGTTTACCTCTATTACCCTAAATCTGCCTTACTCCATAAAAAATTGATGCGCGTGAATAACAAAATCGTCTATCGCGAGTTTTATACTTATAACAGCAATGGTTCAATCACGCGTTATGTTTATGATGATGGACATACTTTAGAAGAAGATGATCTGACAGGTATCACAGAGCGCCATAGTGTCTATACCAGCTATCGCGATCAATTTCCGGTGGGTTTACCTGAAATTATCGAAGAAAAATATCTAGACCTTGCCCTTAAGGAAGAGATTTTACTGCGAAAAACGCAAAATTTCCATGATCATCAAGGGCGGATAACCCAGCAAACCCATTTCGATAGTAACGGCCAGCCTCACTTTACTTTGCATTGGGATTACGATGCCCATGGAAATATTCTTAAGGAGACCAATGCTTTAGGGCATGCCTCTTTCTATCAATACGATGAAAACGACAATCTTATTTTTGAACAACACCCTGGCAAAGATTTTCATACTGTTCATGAATATGACTTTTCCAATCGACGCATTTGTTCTAAAGATATTCATGCTGATCAGACATTAGTGACCCATTATGCTTATAATGGCCTTAGTCAAAAAGTAGCGATGACCAATTGGCAGGGAGAGACCACGCAATACACTTACGATCATTGTGGACGTTTAATTAAAACCATCTATCCCAAGCTATTAGATGCTGACGGTAATTTTCATCAGCCTTTTGAGTGTATTGAGTATGATATTGCCGATAACCCTATCGGTAAAACGGATCGGCGAGGTTTTAAAACAACCTATAATTATAATATCCGCGGTCAGCCTTGCTTAATCCAACACCCTGATGGATCGACCGAAAAAAATGAATATACCCTTGAGGGCTATCTGGCTAAAAGCATCGCCTTAAATGGAAAGGTTACCCAAACAGATTATGATTATTTAGGAAGAGCTTGCCGGCAAATGACTTTTGCTCCTACAGGGGAAAAGCTCAGTGAAACAACTACCCATTACAATCATTTTCATAAGATAGCCGAAGTGGATGCTGAAGGGCAATTTACTTATTATCAATATGATGCTGCGGGCCGTCTGGCCAGCATCGTGAAAAATGAGGCAAAAACTGCTTATCAATATGATGCCTGCCAACGGCTCGCTAAGACGCTGGAATATTTTGGTCCCGAGGAAAAAGACTATATTGCCAACGTTAAAGAGTATGATGCCATGGATCGCCTCATCGAAGAGCGGACCGAGGATGCTGAAGGACAGGTTTTAACTAAAATAGGCTATCTTTACAACGAGCAAGGAAAGCCCATCCAAACGATTGCTCATCATCAAGCCAAGCCTGTTATCACTTTTACCCACTACAATGCCTATGGGGAGGTGGAAAGTGTTATTGATCCTCAAGGGCATACCACCCGCACCCTCTTTTATTATCTGCACCTTAACCAAGCGGGCCAATATGTATATGCTAAAGAAACCATCGATGCCATAGGCCAATCTTTTTTTCAGGAGCATGATAGCTGCGGGCATGTTCGCTTGGAAATTCGTCGCGACCCTATGGGTGTGCTCCTGCAAAAACGTGAGTTTTTTTATGATGCAGAAGGACTTTGCTGTAAACAAATTGAGCATGTGTTGGCTCCTCATCAACCTGATCGCCTGGTCACCACTCATTTTGAGTATGACTTTGCCAAAAATCTGATCAGTTGTACGGAAGCGGTAGGAAATCCTGAACAAAAGCAAACAAAGTATGTCTATAATGCTTATAGGCAAAAAGAAAAAGTGATCAAACCCGATGGGATAGAACTGCACTACGCCTATGACTGGCTAGGTCGCCTCACCTCTTTTTCCTCCACAGATCACTCTTTGCATTACCACTATACTTATGATGCTAATTCTAATGTTGTGGGTGTGGAGGATAAGCATACAGGAAAGTCTACCACGCGTATTTTCGATAATAATAAACGTTTGGTCCAAGAAACTTTATCTCATGGATTAACGCAAAAATATAGTTACGATAATTTAGATAGGATCCAGGAAATTATACTTCCAGACGATTCTTCTATTCAATACTCTTATAAATCGCTTTATCTTCATCAAATTAGCCGAGGCCCTTACCGACACACTTATCAGCATTACAATCTTTCGGGGGCATTAGAAGAGGCTAAATTGATGGCTGAAGCAGGCTCGCTTCAATACGCTTACGATGCCTATTCTCGCCTAATTAGCATTTCGTCTAAGTACTTAAAAGAAAATATTCCTGAAAACGGCTTTGATCAAGTGGGCCATCTTTTAAAAAGAACAACCCTCGATCCCGTGGGCCAAGTAAATCATACCTATACATACGATGGTTTATATCAGCTTCAATCCGAAAAAGGCCTAGTGGATCATACTTATTGTCATGACTCCCTCTATAATAGGGTGGAGAAAAATAAAATTCCTCATAGCGTTAATGCTCTCAATCAGCTCCTCCATGATGGCTTAGACCCCCATGTCTATGACCTCAATGGCAATCTTATACGTAAAGGCTCTTTAAACTTATCCTACGATGCTTTAGATCGCTTGATTGCCATTCATACTCCTACGCAGCAGGTCACCTATGTCTATGATGAGCTTAACCGCCGTTTAAGCAGCACCTTTTATTCCCGCTCCAAAGTTGAAAATAAGTGGCTACCTGAGAAAGAAATTCGTTACATGTACCATGGACTTAGCGAAATTGGCGCCTGTGACTCTAAGGGCAACATCGAGCAATTGCGCATATTAGGTAAAGGTAAAGGAGCGGAAATAGAGGCTTCGGTTTTGCTAGAACTGCAAGGTAAAGCTTACATACCCATCCATGATACATTAGGCAATATTCGCCTCCTGATTAACGCCAAAACCCATACCATAGAAGAAACTTATCGATATACCGCTTATGGACAAGAATTTATTTATGGCAAAAATAATAAGCTTAGCAAGCAATCGATCAATCCTTGGCGTTTTTCTTCTAAACGTGTAGACGCTGAAACCCAGTTTGTTTACTTTGGACGCCGCTATTACAACCCCACTACCGGGCGCTGGATAAGTGCCGATCCCTTAAGCTTTGAGGCAGGACCTAATCTGTATGCCTATGTTTTAAACAATCCTTTAAATGATAGAGATCTATATGGATTAAGAGGTTCAAATCCTAGCCGTTGGGAGAAACACCGCGAAAGTGTGATCATGTATGGCAAAGAGCGCGCCTCTTATAGAATGGAAAAAACACCCCTTAGAGGAAAAGGCGAAAACATAAAAAATCTACCTAGGGTTAGCTTTACAGATAGATTTGAAAGAAATTTTGTGCGCTGTGAAAGCTCTTCATTAGCTGTATTGCTAGGGAGTAAATCAGAAAATTTTCGCCTGGGTGTTCATAATGGCATTATGACAACCCAGCTAGAGGCTATTAACAATGCCATCCACCTTAGAGAATTAGGGTGGGAATATTCGATAGATGTCATCCATAATGCTACGCACAATTTGCTTAATGATTGTATTGAATCAGGCTTAGGTTTATGTTATACAGCTACTACGCCAGTACGCGTTAATCATGAAACCTGGGATAAATTCTTTGACGAATATCCACGCGGAGAGTATTTTCAAATCTGCCATAGCCAAGGAGCCATCAATGTCCGCAATGCTCTTTTAAGTTATGATGAAAAGCTACGCAAGCAAATTACTGTGTTAGCGATTGCTCCAGCAGCTTATATGTATGCTGACTCCTGTAGAAAAGCTTATCACTATCGGGCAGAAGCTTGGCGCGATCCTATCCCTTATATCGATGTGGGAGGATTAATACGGAGTAAGCGTGACACAGTGACTTTAAATTCTTGCCCAGGGGCCGCTTTTCATGATCATTCTTTCCAAAGTCCTACTTATGAAGGAGCAATAGATGACCATATTAATACTTTCCTTAAAAATAGAAGATAAGGACGGCAAATTATGAATAAAATTCAGGTTCCTATTTGTATCATTTTAATGTTCATATTATCTGGTTGCGTATTGAGCTTATTGGATAGCTATGAAGAGCCTAAGCAGGCGAAATTCGTAGGCGACATTTTAAATAGCGTCTCTAAAAAGCTTCAAAAAAAATATAGCATGCGTACCATTGGTACAGGCATAGGCATGCCTGATGGAGTGGTAACTATGTTAGCCTTAAGTTTTGAAAAAACAGGCCCTCTAACCAAAGATGAAGGGCGTAGAATCATTGTAGATTGTGTACAAGAAATGCTTCAAATTATCAATACTCATGAAAAAATTAGACCTTATTTAGAAAATTATCCCTTTACCTCTAATAACGTTGAAATTAGGCTTTTTTTAAAGACAAAAGATGGAAATAAAATTTATGAACCTGATTATGGCGTAATTTCTGAAATCGATGGGTCAGTTAACTACAAATATAAATCTTCAGAAAACCCAAAAAAAAATTCAAAAATAGAGGAAGAAAAGTTTGAGGAAGCTTTGAAAATGGTTCAAAATGAAAGTAGGAAATAAATTTATATTCGCATTTTTATATTGCTTTAAGCCACGATATTTGGTGCTGTGCTAAGCTTGCTAGATAGCTATAAAGAAGCTGAGCAGGTTAAACGGGTAGGCGAAATCTTAAGTAATACGCTTATGAAACTAGGCTTGCATACCCAATCCTATCAAAGCTACCAATCGGCCTAAGAGGATGCTTTTATAAAACATAGAGGTGCATAAGGGTTAGCTTAAAGACGTATGAGAATTCGCCAAACGTTCCAGGCAAACTATAACGTGTGCACCACGGGTACAGGTATATGCATACCTGGTGGAGTGGTAGCAATATTGATCTAAATTTTATATTCCTTATTATATGCTTTAAAAAGCTTAGCCTGCCTACCCTACCTTTTAAAAAATGCCTCTCTACTCAATGAGAAGAATTCTATAAAGTACCTGGCTGCATAAGGATTAGCTCAAAAGTATAAGGTGTATTGTTAACTTGAGTTTCAAGCTTTTTAGGGAGTAATCAGAAAGCAAGTTTCCTTGCCAATAAGCTTTGATGAAGGCTTTTTTGGATGGTGAAAGTTAAGCTGCTATTCCTGCTAGTGGATTGAAAAATAAATTTTTTATCATTTTGAAGCTACACTCGATCTTTTCTTAAGCCCAAATTTTGCTTTGAAAATTAAAATTTAGATCATGGATAAAGAAGACAGCAAATTTCTATAGAATCTCTTCCCGCGGTAAGCTGTGGAGATTCTTCTGCAATAGAGCAGCTCCTTCTCTTTTATTATGTCAATGATAAATAAAACTTTATGAAAATTTTAATAGAGTGTTACTTAAAAGGGACTTTATCCTATTGCTGCTGCAAATCCATAGGTCCTTAAGATGCGCCCACAAGGCTTTTGCTGAGTCGTCGGATCGTAACAGCTAAAAGTCATGTGTATAGGCACGTCTAAAGCGATGCCCTAACGAATAATTTCGGCTTTATTCCACTGGATTAAAGGTGTTAAAAGCTGAGGCGAGCTTCCTTCAGCAGCTTGCTTAGTGCCCACATTTAAAACCTACTGAAAAGCTTGAATGTAGCTAAGTGTACATTCGGGATAGGAGGGAGTATCTAATGCATTAGCTCCTAAATAAATTTCCTGAGCATCTAGTATTTCAGCTTGCCCCATAGCATAAGCTAGAAAAAGAGCGTTACGCGCTGGCACATAGGTATTGGGGGGTTGCCCTGAGCCTATATCTTCTTTTAATCGATTTTTTGATAACGCTAGAGCTGATTCTAAAGAGAAAGATTTAAAAATACTTAAGTCAATTTGGACAATACAATGTATAACTTGATAGTATCTGGCGATCTTGCTGGCGCTCATAATCTCTATTACTAAATAAAGGGATTTTTAATTTAGAGTTTTAAGTATCGATAAGAAGCTAGGCTTGCGCAGATGAAAAATGGTAAGAAAGTAGCTAGCCAAGGTTCGACTACCTGCCTTTTTCCTAGCACAAGAGTAGCATTAAGGAGAAGATAGATGGCCACTAAACCAAAAATACCTAAAGCATAGATAAAAAAAGGAGAAAGAGTACGTGAGTACCTCACACAGAAGGGTGCAATACCGACAACGACTAGTAAGCATAACCAAGGTATAATCATTTTATGGTAAAACACAGAGGCTCTGTGAGATTCTTTCTGGCTTAGTATGCTAAAAAAAGGAGGGAGTTTCTTCCATAATTCAGATAGAGATTCATCCTCCGGATTGGTTATCCCTTGAAAGAGATCGCGTTTGTGAAAACGCATTTCCGGAAAAGAGAGAAGGTCGAAACTTTTTATAATCACAAGCTCGCCCGTAGGTTGGCGTTTAAAATGATCGATAAAATGCCCGACAGGAGGCTGACTATAGGGATAAAGGTATTTAATCCGATAAATATCATTAATATCACGGATCCAATAGGCGTCCACAAGTTTTTTTTCGTTAGAGTTATAATCATGAAAAATAATATGGCTATTATCCTTTAAATTTAAGCTTTTTACTGCTAACTGAAGAAGGCCTTTATGCTTGTGGATACGGTGGGTTTGCTCGATCTGCTTAATTTTCTGCAAGGCTAAAGGGATCCAAAACTGGGTGCTTATATACATGAGGAAGACCATCGTCATTCCCAAAAAGATAAAAGGTCTGATTAATGTTCGAAGGGGGATACCGCTAGCCATTAGCGCTACCAACTCGTTATGGATATTTAAATTAGTAAGAGTACGGATGGTAGCTAAAAGCAAGCCAAAAGGAACGAAAACTTCCATTCTTTGGACAAATTCGCAGACATAGTAAAGAGCTATTTCGTAAACTTGAAAATAAAGGTGATGATAATGGAAACTGCTGGCATGGCTAGAATAATCAATTAATACATAAAGACCATAAAAAGTTAAAATGAAAAGAAAAAAAAATTTTATAGTTTCTTTTAAAAAATAACGAGGCCAGATTTTAATCATTATTCGATTCCTTTGGACAAACGCGAAAGCATGTTTAAAGCGGCGAGAATAATAATCATTTGAGGGAGCAGATAGAATAGGGTGGAGAGCACTAGCTGATGTTCTGCCCCTTTGGCGAAGAAAAAAGCTACAATATATAAGGCTGCTAATCCTATGACATAAATAAGCCCTCGATGATGGGGATTTCTACCAATGCTCATCCCAAAGGAGGCACCCATTAATGTAAAGGTGAAGGCTGCTAAGGAAATGGAAAAACGCCGAATCAGCTCTGCATAACTTCGATTAAGGTGATGGGAAACTTGTTTTAAGCCTATTCTATCATTATCGCCATGTTCACGCAGGGCTTTTTCTTTTTTCAAATCTTGTATACGTGCTCTTAATAAGGCAAGACGTAGATGGTCATTATTTAATGTCCAAACTTTTTTTTGAAGTAGCTGAGCAAAGTCTTTAATAGATGTTTTCATTTCACCAATATTTTCGACCAGCAAGTCATCATGACGGGGTAGGTGATTGCTATGCGTAGGAGTGATTAATGTCATCTGGCTACCTTGGAAGGTCGCTGAATTTGCTTGTAAGTTTTTGGCTAAAATTAAATGGATACTAGAATTGTGCTTATTAGGGATAGCAAGAATGCTATCACCCGCATATTCACCCGTACGAGAGTGACCTAAAGTGTCTGAAAATATACCTCTTAGGCGCATTAAGTGTTTGTTATGGAGAAGGAGGAGCGGATTAATAGTGCGTAGCTCCATTTTTGTAAGGCCCGTCTGCAAATGGGATTGAGTAGCCAATTCGGAAACAATATAAAAGTTTAGGGCTGCTATGAAGAAGCTTGCTATTAACAAAGGAGCCAGCACCTCACGCAAAGAAAGGCCGCACGCCCGAAAGGCTGTCATTTCATGAGATTGAGATAAACGCTGCATTAAAATTATTGCTGAAATTAAACAGGAAATAGGGATAGCGACAGGAAGTAAATAGGGGATTTGCTGCAAAGCAAACCATAAAATGATCCATCCTTCAGATCCTAAGGCAGCAAAGTGAGCTATCTCATCTAGCCGGGTAATTAAAAGAATAAAAATAAAAGACAGTAGGCAAAGAAAAAAAACTTTTATATACTGCTTTAACAAGTAGCGCCAGATTATAGGCATTTTTTAACTCTAAAAGATTAGCTAAAAAATAGCATACAATGAATCAATCATTTGTCTCAATCAGGATTGTGGGGATGGGCACTAGAGCGTAGAGCTCAATAATATTAGAAAAAGATTAATGCAAGTTGATCAATTAAGAGTTGTGTGGGTGGCTAGCTAAAGTTTAAATAGGTAAAAGCTTTCTTTAATGCAGATATTAACGAATGAACGTTTTAAATGAGTTTTCAAACCAGTGGCCGCGAATCCTTTTTTTGCCTGCTATATAAAAATATAAACTAAAGGGAGCCTATGGACAAGAAAGAGTGGTTTATCAAGATTGACGATCAAAAAGAAGGACCTTTTAGTATTGCCGAGCTAAAAATTCATCCACGCTTGACCCCAGATACATGGGTGCGGAAAATAGAAGGGGAAGAGTGGTTACCGGCGCGCCAAGTCCCAGAATTAAAAGTCTTGTTTGAAGACCATCATTCGCAAGAACTTAACGATAAATTTAAACCCAATAAACCGCAGCTTCAAGAAGATTCCCTTTTGTTACTGGAAAAACCTCAGTCTCCCTTTTTTATCTATTGGCTAATTGTGTTGCTATTCCTTTGTCTCTATGTTTTCTATCAATTTTACAATTTCTAGATAAATGAATTTAGAAGAAACCTTATTTAATTTTTTAGATATTCATGCTAACCATCAGCAGCCCGTACTTTTGGGATTATCTGGAGGCTCAGATTCTCTTGCTCTTTTCTATCTCCTTATAAAATATAGGAATTTAAAAGCTTTAAACTTTGCTGCGGCCCATGTAGACCATGGCTGGCGCGCAGAAAGCAAAGAAGAAGCCCATCAGCTGCAGCATTTAGCTGCTTCAATGCATGTACCTATTTATTTAAAAGATTTAAATGTTGCCCAGCTCTCTGGCAACATGGAAGAAGCTTGCCGTCATGAACGTTTAGCTTTTTTTAAGAATTTATGTCATCAGCATGGTTATCAAGCTGTTATCCTAGGACACCATTTAAATGATCAAGCAGAAACGGTCTTGAAAAAAGTTTTAGAAGGAGGGAGTCTGCCTTATTTGGGGGGTATGATTCCTGTAACAGATTATCAGACGTTGAAGCTGTGGCGACCTCTTTTAAGCTGCTCGAAATCTCAAATCAAGCAATGGCTTGCCTGTAACAATTATGAGTTTTTTGAGGATAAAACCAATGAAGATGAAAGATTTTTGCGTGCGCGTTTCCGCCAGACAATTATTCCGCATCTAGCTAGCACATTTGGGAAAAAGATAGAAGAAAGCCTTTGCCGCTTAGGCCGTGAAGCGCAAGAACTAAAAAATTACT
This sequence comes from Neochlamydia sp. AcF84, assembly GCF_011087585.1. Taxonomy (NCBI): domain Bacteria; kingdom Pseudomonadati; phylum Chlamydiota; class Chlamydiia; order Parachlamydiales; family Parachlamydiaceae; genus Neochlamydia; species Neochlamydia sp. AcF84. The sequence goes on along the minus strand of NZ_VJOT01000073.1, from coordinate 17,716 downwards.
TAGATGGCCATTTACAAGGTTATCTTAAAGATATATCTAAGGGGCCCTTCGGCTCGTACTTAAATTTTCAAGCCCATAAGGCCTGTTCTGAATTTGAAATGAAGTATTTGATTAGAAAAGTTTGTGAAAGCGAAGGGTTAAAACTTTCGCGCCATCTAATAGAACAGGCTTGCAAAAAGATTCATGCTAAGGCGGCCAATTGCCAGCTTTTAGCTAAAGATACTTGGATTTATATAGATCGAGGACGCTTATTTGTAATGAGTAAGCCTCTAGTAGATTTCAAAGAAGAGCTTTTTTTCGATAAAGTAGGAAAATATTTTGCGGGGGGCTGGGCCATTGAAGTGACTGAATCTTTAGATTCTGATCCATCTGTTACAGGATGGCAGCAGGCGTGGATGGGCCATCTATCCATTCAAATTCCCTTGGGAAAATACAGCTTTAAAAGGGGCAACTCATCATTAGATAAGTGGTGGACAAATGCTAAAATACCAGCCTTCATGCGTTATGCTTTTCCTACTTTATGGGCAGATGATCAAATTATCTATGAATTTTTGGCAAAGCGCAGGCTAGTCGATGCTCATCCAACAGGCTTTAAACACTGGAAGGTCATCCTACGTCACCAATCTTCTACTTAAACAAAAAATGGTTAAGTTTTTCTTGTAAGTCACTATTTTTAACGAGAGTTAAATGCAAATCTACGGGGAGCTTTTGAGATAAATATAATCCAGGATGACTCTCTTCAAGAATTTGTCAAAATTTTTTGCCAAGAAAATTCAGCTTTAAGTTATTTAATGGGATTTATTATATATAATTTTATAGAGTAGAAGAAAGTTGAAAGGGTTAACAAAAAAAGCCCTAAATCTTTTATTTGCTATAGATTTGGCTCTTTGAGAACTTACTTGATGGTGAATAGCCTATCTGATACAATGGTTTTTAACCCAAAAAAATCAGTTTTAAAATAATTTCTGGTTTAATTTTTTTTTAAGCTAGCAATTTCTAAACACATTACTCGCTAAGGTGCATAAGGTTAATCATGGATGAAGATAAAAAACAGGATAGAAAAGGTTTTTCCAATAATTTCATTTGGTTTCTAATGGCAGCCTTTCTGTTCGCTTTGATGGTTCAAAATTTTATTGAAACAAAGCATGCTAAAGTCTCTTTTAGTTATCAGCTTGAGCATTTGGTCAACCTTCAGCTTATTCAACCAGAGGACAGCCGTAAAATCGCTCTGAATGACAATTTAGTGACATTTAGCGGTAGGTTTCGTGAACGTCAAACTGAAGAAGGGAAAAATCGTTTCAAATTCATTGATCTTCTCAATACCAATCATGAATTGACAAGCGAAAAAGAACGCGTTCTCAAAGATCTAAATGGACAACGTGAAAAAATTATAGAGGCCACAGGGTTGTTTTTACAGTTGAGTGGATTGCCTATACCAGCTCATGGATATGTAGTAGTCGATCAGTTTTATAGTCCAGCTCAACCCAATGCTGCTATTGTAATTTATGAAGTTAATAAAACTAGTGGAGTGACGAGTTTCCTGGAATTAAAAAAACAATTAGCTAACTTTTCAGCCTCTTTAGATGAGCAAGCTTTAAATCAATATGGGAATGCTTTATCAGGTTTAATTCAAAATTTCCGGTCTTCTTTACTAGGAATTGGCAGTGAATCCATTAAACAAGTTTTAAAGAAATTGGATAGCCAAGTTTCTCATGCTAAAAGTTCTATCCTTAGACCCGAGGAGCGGCTTACCCTTTACAAAAAAGCTGTAGAAGATTTAGAGGGAATCATTAATGAATTAAACACCCCTCAAAATGGCATGCGCTTAGCTTTATTAAGGAGTGTAAGAAATTACAGGCAAGTTTTAGACGAACTATCCAGGATAACATCAGCTTTAGAAGATAATCAAATTCAGCTAGATAAAGCTCGTCAAGCGGTTACTAATGTCATCTGGTTTTTTAATAACCAAGAGGTTTCTACGAGGACTTTAGAAAAACAAGATCCTGAAGTCTACCATCAATGGTTTATCAATGCTAAAGAGGAATGGGATAATTTCCAAAGCAATCGAGGGGGCTATTTTAAAGCTCCTGATCAGCCATTGAATGTAGTTATGGAGAAAACCTTTAAAAGTGAAGAGCCTTCTCCTAATTATCTTAGCTATTTTTTCACTCTTCTGCCTGTCTTGTTAGTCATGCTAGTTCTCTATTTTGTTTTCTCACGTCAGATGAGAGGCATGGGCAATAGCGCTTTAAACTTTGGCAAGTCTCCTGCTAAATTAATGAATAAAAGTAATAATAAAATTACTTTCAAGGATGTGGCAGGAGTAGATGAAGCGATTGAAGAGCTCCAAGAGATTGTAGAATTTCTAAAAAGTCCAGGAAAATTTACTGCTTTAGGTGGAAAAATTCCCAAAGGCGTATTGTGCATTGGTCCTCCAGGTACAGGTAAAACCTTGGTCGCTAAAGCGGTGGCCGGTGAAGCGGATCGTCCCTTTTTTTCCATCTCAGGCTCAGACTTTGTAGAAATGTTTGTAGGGGTAGGCGCTAGCCGTATTCGCGATCTATTTGACCAAGCGAAAAAGAACGCGCCTTGTATTGTGTTTATCGATGAAATCGACGCTGTAGGACGCCATCGTGGTGCCGGTATTGGAGGCGGCCATGATGAACGTGAACAAACTTTGAACCAGCTTTTAGTCGAAATGGATGGTTTTGATACGAATGAAGGTGTAATTTTAATGGCTGCCACCAATCGTCCGGATGTGCTCGATAAAGCTTTACTACGTCCTGGTCGTTTTGATCGCCGCGTGATCATTAGCTTACCCGACGTTAAAGGGCGCTATGATATTCTTAAAGTCCATGCGCGCAAAATTAAAATGGATCCTTCCGTGGATTTGATGAGCGTAGCACGCAGTACACCAGGCTCTTCAGGTGCCGATTTAGCTAACTTATTGAATGAAGCTGCGCTTGCTGCTGCACGCAAAGGCCGTTCAGCAGTAACCTCAAGTGAAGTAGTAGAAGCTCGAGATAAGGTTCTATATGGTAAAGAAAGACGAAGCTTAGAAATCGACGAAAATGAAAAACTTACCACAGCTTACCATGAATCGGGTCATGCTATTATCGGCCTGGTGGTTAAAAATGCTGATCCTGTGGATAAAGTGACCATTATACCCCGTGGCCTTTCTTTAGGTTCTACCATGTTCTTGCCTAAGAAAAATCGGCTGAGTTATTGGAAGAGGGAGCTGATCGATCAACTCGCAGTATTAATGGGCGGTCGTGTGGCTGAAGAAATTTTTGTCAGTGATATCTCTAGTGGAGCCAAGCAAGATATTGATCAAGCTACACATATTGCCCGTAGCATGGTATGCGAATGGGGAATGAGCGATAAGCTTGGAGCTGTAGCCTATGATGAAAGGTCTGAAAGTGGCCAATATTTAGGCATGCAAGGTTATCATGAAAAAAAATATTCCGAGAGTACGGCACAGGCTATTGATGAAGAGGTGAGAAAAATCTTGGATGCAGCCCTTGAAACGGCCAGACAGATTATTCGCGACAAGCGCCATGAAGTTGAGCTGATGACTCAAATGCTCATGGAGTTTGAGACTTTAGACGCGGAAGATATTAACAATATCATCAATGGCAAATGGTCGATGGAAGAAAAACGCAAGAAACTTAAGATTGCGGATGAGCTGCATAAAAAAAGTGGCTTAACACCTCCCCCTCCACCTCCAGCAGATGAGCCTTTAGCTGCGCCCGGTAAAACTTCTAATGAACCTTCTTTTGCGTCCAAAATAATTGGATAAAGCAAAAAAAAGAATAACCGATGAAGACTTTAAAAACTCTCATCGGTTATTCTTTTTTTCTTCTAAATGAAAATGGAAACGATTATGGAAAAGAAATTGATTGTCATTTTGCTGGGAGCACCCGGCTCTGGAAAAGGTACTCAAACTAAATTACTTAGTCAAACTTTGTCTCTCCCTCAAATTTCCACGGGAGATTTATTCAGAGAGCATATTAAGAAAAATACCTTGTTAGGTCTGAAAGCTAAAGAATATATAAATGCTGGCCACCTTGTTCCAGACGATCTGGTATTAGAAATGGTCAATGATAGAGTGGGATTGCCCGATTGTAACAGAGGCTATTTGTTAGACGGTGTGCCCCGTACTTTAGCACAAGCTGAAAAGGTAAGTACAACTTTATTAAAAGATGTACATGTTATCGTTTTCAAGCTTGCTGTAGACCAAGAAGTAATTACAAAGCGCGCAGTAGGCCGCCTAATCTGTAAGCAATGTGGAGCCATTTATAATAGCTTCTTCTCAGCCCCTCTACGGGCAGGCATCTGCGATAAATGCGGACAAGAGGCCCTTTATCAAAGAGAAGATGATAGATTGGAAGTCGTTGAAGAGCGCTTAAAGGTTTATAATGAGCAAACCATGCCTTTAGAGGAGTTTTATTCTCAGCGTTACGGTGTAATCAGCATTAATGGCGAGAATATGCCCGAGAAAGTTTTTGCAGAACTTAAAAGCCATATAGAGGCTTTCAGCCCCTACACTAAAGCTTCTTAAAGTTTTGAGATGGCTCTTGCTTTGCAGGGGTAGTCGCTTGCATTAAAGGCTGCTATAATTGCTAAGGGTCAGCCTTTTAAACTTAATGATTTAAAAAGGTTCCACGAAAGCCTATTCTCTCCTTAATATAGTCCTAGATACTATTGTACAGATGATGGCTTACGAGATAAAAAGTAAGCATTCTTTCTTCTTTAATAAATTTAGACGTTACCTGAACGGACGGATACAAATTAAATGATCGTGGGTAACTCTGTGAGCTGTAACTTGTCTAACATCTTTTCTTGAGCAAGGCATTTTGCATCTAAGAATGCTTGTAAAGGCGTCTTGCGCAAGAAAAGATATTAGATAAGTTACAATTACCAGAAATAGTATCTGCCAGTTAACTCCTGTTTGTCAGGTCAAGTGCTGTCTAGGACACCTTAACTTCTTAAGAGAAAATACTAATCAGAAAATATTATTTCTTGGGTGCTACATACATTATTTTAAATGTTCGACCTTCTTTAGGGCAAACTTCATCTAGCTGCTGCTCCAAGGTGTCTTTAATACGAGCGTCAAAGCCTAAAAATTTGATACGGCAACCAGGCTTTTGTAAAAATTCTACTAGGTTTTTAGGATCATGAATAATACGGATAGGAGTAAAATTAAGCTTGTTGGTAGTGCTTCCTGTTTCAGAAATAAATTTTTCAATAGGACTCATAGAAAAAAGAGTGATTTGCCCATTAATATCACCAATTTCTCCATTAGGAAAATAAGTTGAAGCGATTTGATTGATTCTTTCTATATCATTTTCTTGAGGTTGTGGTAAGCTTAAAGCAGTACAAAAAACCCTTACATCTGCCAATTTGGATAATGCTCTTCCTTTCTCTTGTAATGCTCTACCTCTTTTTACTTTTGCTTCTGCCTGAGCAAACTTTATTTCAGCATCTTCACGTTGTTTATCTAATTGCTCTGAAGTAGTCTTTAACTGTTCTTTTCTAGCGGCTATTTCTACCCTTTTAGCAACTAACTCTGCTTTTTTTTCTGCGATTTGCTTAGCTTCTTCTTGTAGATGTGCTTTATAACTTTCTTTATTTTCCTCCACAAATTGTCTGAGATTTTGAGTAGCTTGTTCTTCAGCAAAAATTCTTAAATTGTTAACAGCGGCAGTATATTGAGCATACTGCGTGAATGCTTCTTTGAATTGTTTATATTCTGCTGAAGAAGTAGATATGGGAGTCATAAAATTTCCTTGGTTTAAAGTTTAGCGATTCAAAGAAGGGCTCGCGTTTATCGTCCTTGTTGCGTAAATGATCTAATAGCTCATCGCGCAGCCTATACCTTATAACCTAATTAGCACTCATTTTGCCCATTGGGTAGTCTGAGCTTGGCCATCTCTTTTATACCAAGGGCTTGGCTTAAATCCTACTTGCTAATAGGCTAGTTTCCTAGCACCATAAAGTTATGCTTTTCCCTTCAGACTAAAGCTTTGTTATACTGGGCCCAGTTAGGCATGTGGTAGACGAGTTTTTTTCATAGCCTGTCTAAAGTTTTTGGTTAGCAAACCAAGCTTTATAGCTCTTAAGCTTTAAAAAGCAATTTTATCGCGTATGCTTCTTATCATTTACGCAACAACGCCTCTATTCTTTTTCGATTTTAAAAATATAAGGTGTTTTAAATTCTAAAACGCTCTCTCACTTCGCTGGGAATCTCTGTCAATGGATTTTCGGTTAAATTAAGCCGTTGCAGCGAAGCAAGTTGGCTTATTTCAGCAGGAAAGGAGTTAAGCTTATTATGACTTAAGTCAAGTGATTGCAGCTCAGAAAGCTGAGAGATCCCTGTGGGAAGGATATTTAATTGGTTGTGACTTAAGCGAAGACTTTGCAGCTGGGAAAGCTGCCAAATTGCTGCAGTAAGCGTGGTTAAGAGATTTTCCTGTAAGTAGAGGCGTTGGAGCAAAGGAAGCTGGCCTATTTCTGTCGGAAGTTTGCTAAGATGGTTTCCAACTAAGTCAAGGATTTTCAGCTGAGAAAGGTTTCCAATTTCGCTAGGAAGAGCTGCAAGCTGATTTCTTCCTAAGTAAAGACGTTGCAATGATGTAAGCTGACCTATCCTTGCAGGAAGGTAGGTGAGCTGATTGTAGCTCAAAGCGAGTGTATGCAACTGAGAAAGCTGGCAGATGGCTGCAGGGAGAGAAGTAAGTTGATTATTACTTAAACCAAGCAATTGTAGCTGCGAAAGCTGTCCTATCTCTTCAGGAAGGGTGGTAAGCTGGTTTTGGTCTAATTCAAGCGTTTTTAACTGAGAAAGTAGCCCAATTTCTGGGGGCAAAAAAGTTAATCCTGATTTGCCTAAGTCCAAGTGGAGGAGGCCTTCGCAATTCTCTCTCATCCATTCTTTTAAAAGCCTTCCTTGTTTTTTTATAGACAGAGTTTTGATTTCGTCTCGATTTAAATATTCTTTCCCCCCAGGTAATTTTTGCCAAAGTAAAAGACGATTAATATTAAGAATATAGGAAGAGCTACTCGAGAACGTAAGACGTTTATTCCTTATATTAAGATCTAAAGGAGAAAGAGATTCCGCTAAGGTCAAGATTTGCTTAAAGATATGATTTACTTTAAACTCAATGGAAAGGCTAGGATCAATTTTATAGATCCTATCTAAAATGCTGGCTTGTTCAGTAAAATTCCCATTTTCGTGAGGAAAATGAAAACCGACTATCTTATTGTAGAGGGAAACAATAGCTTGAGGAGAATGATCTAGATTTTCTGTGCTAGAGTAGCGATTTAGGCAGCATTCTAGAAAAGCTTGTGCTTTCTCATATGCAGGGCTCAACTCTATAGCTTGCAATAAAGCCTCAATGGCTTTTGCATTATTTCCTTTTTCATACAGTTCTTTGCCGCGTAGAAAATGTTTTACGGCTTCTTCGCTAGGCTCTTGTTTAATTTCTTCTAAAGGGTGGGACTCAGCAGCTTCAGCTAACTGCCGGATAGTATAGTTAGGTACATAGCTCTTAATGGGCTGCCTATCGAGCGGACAAATTGCCCTTTGAGCTAAGCATTGAATAATAGTATCTTCATTAAATGTATGCCCACAGGGGACTAAGGTAACCGCTTGTGTCATCAATTCTCTTGATACAGGATCTTCTATATTCTCTGAGACTAGGGTTCGAAAATTTGTTTGCGTGCTAGAAGTAGTGGCTGGAAGCATAATTCTCCTTAAGTTTTATATTTATTTATCAAATAGGTTGAAGCTAAGGGTACTTGTTTCTTATATTTGAGAAGATTTACTCCCATTCTTTTTTTTACAAGGCTTATTTGTAAAAACGTAAATATTTTTTATTAATCAAAGATTGACATAGTTTTTTTGTTGCATTGCCTTATTTTCATTCCCTACTTTCTTCCTTCATCTCAAGGTGTCCCGATGAGGATTGTTTGAACAATACCTTGCCTAGCCTTCCTCTCAACTAATCAAGTACATAAGTGGCATTTCGCCTAGTATCGACAATCTTTTCTTGCAGATCTCTGGCTTGTTAGCAGCAAAGCGTCTGATCAAAGCCATGTTTTCAGCACTAAAACCTGCATTATTTAAGGACGTACCTTTTTAAACCCCGTTCATTGTATAACAGGACTTTCTTCGCAATTTATTTCTTTAATTCCCAGTTAGAGATTGCTGCAATTGAGGTGAAACGAAGCGCAAATCTTTTTCCTCACCTCTCCTCCTTTGCCATCATGTTAAGAAAGAAGTCTTCAGATATAATTGCTCTATCGACGAGATAAGAATAAATAGCACTTAAATAATTCTGAGCTTGCTGGAGTTCTTTTTGGCTAAATAGAGAAAATTCTCGATGCATTAGGTCTAATAACTGAATCTGAAAATGAGCTATCCTACGCTTAGTTTCCTCATTTACCTGATGAAAAGCAATCGAGGTAGAATAATCATTAAGTGAGCTCCACAGGTAGGAAACAAGTTGAGAAAGAGACTCAAGAGGAAGCGGATGCGGCTCTCCATTTAATCCTCTATCTTTAAATAATATTTGAAGAGAGGACAAATGTTTTTCTTGCTGTAAGCAAACTTCTCTCTCTAGCAGCATTTTATCTTGCGAAAGATTTTCCTCTCTTGCTAATGAAAAAAGATAGGGATTTTCCAAAGGTTTTTTTAGTTTATTTGCCAGCACTAAGTCATATATATAAGTTTTTTTTATCCGTAGCCGTTCGGTTCGGTTTATCCAGCCACTATCCAAGTTTAGCGCAGTAAGCGATGTATTAGTAGTAAAAATTTGAGGCCAAGCGCTAATACCTAGATCGCCTATTACATTATCTGCAAGGTTCAGCTTAGTAAGAGTAGTATTATTCTGTAAAACTTTAGCTAGAGCAATAGAGCCTGCATCACTTATCTCATTAATGCCTAGGTTTAAATTGGTAAGAGAGGTATTGGTTACCAACATTTGGGCTAATGCGATGGCACCTTGATCTTTTATTTTATTACAATCAAGCTTGAGTGTAGTGAGGGAAGCGTGATCTTGCAGAGAGTGGGCTAATGCGATGCCACCTTCCGAATGTATCCGGTTGCAAGTAAGGTTAAGGTAAGTAAGGGAAAAATTGCTTTTAAGGGCTTTGGCTAAAGCAATAGCTCCTTCATCATCTATCGTAAAATTCAAGCTAAGGCCTAGCTTACGGAGATAACGATTGTCTTTGAGGACCTTAGCTAAATCCTTAGCACCTTCCGGAGTTATCATATTATTTTTAAGAGTGAGGTGAGTAAGGGATGTGTTGGTTGTAAGGGCTTTAGCTAAAATTGTGATACCATGGTTGCCTGGCATACTATTATTAAGGGCAAGCTTGGTAAGCAAGCTGTTTGTTCCAAGCGCATTTACTAAAGCAGCCTGGAAATTCCAAAAAAGCTGGTCTAGAGAGTCAAAGGCCTGTAAAGAATTATCAAGCAAGGCTTTAAGCTGCTGCCTAAACTTTTCAGAAAATGTGTCTAGCTTATAGCGAATCAATAAGGGTTGTTGATAAATAAGTTCATGATAAGGTAAAGAAGAGATGGCGCAACCTTTTAAAGTTAAGCGCTTTAGATGAGGAAGGTTTATCGCAATTCTTCGGATAGTTTCGGCAGAAAGACCTGAACACCCTTCTAGCTCTAGCTCTTCCAAGCAAGGAGCTTTTAATTCGAAAGAAGTAAGAGCAGCATTGTCCTTCAGGGAGAGAAAGCGTAGCTTAGGAGCCTGTAGGCTAAAGGTTGAAAGTTTAAAACAGTAAGAAAGATTAAGATGGGTCAGGGTCGAGAGGTCTTTAGCTTTAAATTTATTTATCTTATAACAGCCGCGCGCTTCGAGTAATCTAAGGCTAGGTGATGCCTTTATCAAAGTCATGAGTAGAGAGGATGTCAGCTCATTGCAATAATTTAAAAACAGAGAATAAAAAGAAGAGGATGTCATGGCTTTAAGCAGTACAAGCTCTTGTTTATGCTGAGAAATATTTATAAAAGCTAGGGTTGCTTCGCGGAGCTCATCTGTCAAAAGCTGTTGAAAAGGTTGAATATTTCCTATTTGGAGAGCATCGGCCACGTTTCTAAGATGACTGGGATGGCTTTGTTGAATTAGTGTTTCTAGCTCTTTTAAAGCCTCCTTGGGTAAATACCTTGCCTCGTTTGCTATTATATTTTCGGTTAGCATATTACAACTTTTCAAGATAAAACGGCTTGTACTGATTGTTATTAGCCCTTGAGGATTGACTTGATAAGATTTTCCTGCCCCTTTTAAAAAGCGGCTTAAAGGAGAAAGGAGAGCATCTGATAGGAGATTGGCATAGTATCTTCCCAAAGGAGGGTCTAAGCGAATAAGTAGATCCAAAGGCGTTAAGCTCGAATTTTCCTGAAGAGCACATTGAAGACGTGTTAGCTTTTGATAAAGCTTGGCTACAGTCTTAGGAGGTAACAAGATGGAAATCACTACAGGATTTTGCTTATTGTAAGCATAAGTGAACTCTCGCTCTTTTTCATTAAAAAGTTCAGTATAACGGAGCTGTTGATATTCTAGATCTTTAAGCCAGCTTTGTAAAATTTCCAGAGGCTTAAGATTTAAAAAATGTTCTCTTATTTGTGGATGAAGAGAAATGTTCATTTGGTTAAGACAAAATAGAATACATTTAACTTGTAGCTTTCCTTCCTGAGAAAAAGATGGAACCCAGGCGTGATCATTATCGATACAAACTAGTTGCTTTTTCTCTTCTCCTTGATAGTTGATAAATGTTTGTAAAATATAATTGTCAGGCTTACCATCTTCAGGATTAATTAACATGGCCATGATCATCATGTTTTGGAGGCGGTGGAGGTCTAAATCCTCCAATGTGTCTCCATTTTGTAAAGCTTCCTGCAAATTTTGCCCCTCAATGGTTTGCGAGGCTAGAAGGGCATAGGGTTTCCCTAAAATATCATAGCATTTAAAGAGTTCTGTTTGCGGAGTTCCATGTCGAACAATTAATTCATGCAGCCTGCCTACTGCATATTCTATGCCTGCCATTTCTGGATCTGGCTTAAAATGCATCTTTCTTTGAAGATAGCTGACTGCTACCACAGCTCTTCGGCCATAGGTATTGGATGTTTTTTCAAAGCGCCAGGCTTTATTTAACGATAGCTGTGCTATAACAGAAGGATGGAGTTGCACTTTACCTGCATTGATGCCTACCCATAAAAAACCTTCTTCCTTAGGGGGTAGAGTTAAAAGAGCTAGAGAGCGTAAATAAGCAAAGGAGGGTAGCTGGGCCTCTAAGAGATAGAGGGCCTGGCCTATTTGAGGATTGTGTGCATGCTTTTTAGCAAATTCCAGGATTTTAGCAGGATGAGCTTTACCACCCGCCCCCTTTCTAGCCAATTCTGTAAATACAAATATTTTGTCTTGGCTCATAGCTTTTTCTAATGGCGTCTCTCCTTTACGTAAAAAATCGGGGTAGTCTAAATCGGCTCCCTTTTTAACTAGCTTAGCTAACAAGAGGGTAAAGCGATTAGGAGCATGAGAAGCACGATTAATCAGCGGAAAAAGAGGAGGAGAATAATCGTTATCCACAGCATTAAGATTGATATCTTTTTGCTCTAGCAAAAGATCAGCAATTATTGATAAATGCCTTTCTTCAATCTGCGGTGAAGTATAGGTGCGCATAAGCTTATGCAGGGCGGTTTGACCGGACTCATCGGCTTGATTAACCTGGGCCCCTTGCTGGAGAGCTAATTTCACTAAAGAAACATTCCCAAGATCGATGGCCATAAACAAAAGGTTTTGCTTTTGCATTAGTGAAAGAGGAAGAGGGATATAGAAAGAAAGAGCTGCCACCGCTTTGAGTAGATTAAGCAAAGAAGGAATACTAGCAGACCAGTCGAGAGATGTCAAAAACGCGCTGGCCTCCTCTTCTAAAGACACCTTGATGGATTGGAGGTCATGAGCAGATAAAGCAATCGGGCCTATAAGAGCTTCAGCTGTGGTTCGATGACGATGCAAAGTTAATAGCGCATCTAGAGGATTAGCATGCCGTTGCATAAGAGCTTGATAGCAGGCAAAAGCTGTCGGCTCTAAGTTCTTAAAAAGTTCATAATGATTGATGGGGCTATGCCCAAGCATATCTTGAATAGTTTTTAATTTTTTATGAAGGTTTGAAAATAGCCCCTGAGGTAAGCATAGAGGGATATCAAGCTTTTTTTCTTGGCTTTCATCCCAGAGATCTTCTTGCAAAAGTTGTTTCTGAGTAATAAGTCGCTGATAGGCTTGATTTCTTTGATCTAACTGCTGAATCCATTTCAGCAGAAAATCGACTGGCTCTAAATTTACCATAAATTCTTTGACCGCTTGGGAGACAGGTTGATTCATGCATCCTTTAAGCAATAGCGGTAAGCATTTTAAGTGAATACCATGACCTTTATTTATTGGGGTAAGCGCAGGTTCGAAAGCACGATCATTATCAATGCAGACAAGCCTTAAACGCTTCACCTCCGTGCTTTCCCATTCGATTTCAGCAATATAGTTATCAGCTTTACCATCGTTAGGCAGGACTAAGAGGCTCGCAATGATTAAGCTGCTAAATGCTTCCTTATCTAACTTTCCAAGCAAAGGGGGGATGAGGCGAGACAGATCAGGTAAAGAATGATTAGGGAAAAGCTTAATGATCCAACGCAAAGCTAAAGGAAGATCAACCAAGTTTGCCAATGAAGCTTGCCAGGCCAATCGGGGATGTAACTTTAAGATCGCTAATAATTGCCCAAAATTACTTTCTCCCTTAACTTTTAAGTAATCTAGATAAAACATGCGTAAGCCCTGCTCTTCGGATCTTAGGCTAAACTCGCCGCTAGAAGAAAATTCTGCTAGACGTTGTTCATCGGGTAATTGTTCCATCCAAGCTTTATAGCTTTGAAAAAGTTCTATAGGTGTAGAAAAACAGGGCTGATGAGCAACCTCTAGCAGGTAATCCCAGCTTCTTATCAGCTCCTCGGAAGAAAGCTGGTGGTATAAGATGTCAAACATTTCTAGAACACTGATAAGGTCAGCTAGTAAAATAGCCGTAGGGCGTTGGGCCCCACTAGAATGACCTATAGTATATCCTACTTGTAAGGTACGTGCTTCGCCATAACTTGATGTGCATAGCCGCTCTCTTAAGCCTGGATTTTCAGCAAAAATTTGGTGGCTACTTTTGCCTTGCCTAGATTGTTCGTGGAAAATTTTTTTTGCTTCTTGATCGGGAGACACATGCCAATTAGACGTTAAGACGTGAGAAATTTTAAGCAAGGCGGTGGGAGCCGCAATGAAAGGTCCTAATGAAAAAGCTTGGGTTAAAGAAGTAGCGGCGTATTCCCATGCAGGCCTTAGATAGTCAGAGACAAGCGCAGCGGTAGGATTAGCTTTACAATGCAGGCCTTCTAAAGAGGCGACTGCATGCCTACCATGTGTATTAGTGCGACAGGGTAATCCTAATTCATCAATAGAAAGCATTGCACGCGCTTTATCTATATCAAGGAGAAGAAAACCAACTGAATCTCCGCAAACTTGGGCTTTCAAAGCTAATAAAGCCTCTCGTTTCTCTAAGCTAGAAGCCTTTAAAAGCTGATTTATAAAATTACAATAATAGGTTTCCAGGATTTCCAGCTTGCCTATAAGGGAAGGAGTCGTAATTGAAGTTATAGTATCCGCTATTTTAGCTAAAACTCTGTGAAATGGTTGTAGAAGGGGATGCGAAGCCACGCTTACCCCCTGTTCGATTATCTCCTTCCTTTGTTCCTCTGTAACTATAAACCAAGGTAGCTTAAGATCGGGCAAAAGAGTAGCTAGTATGTTTTTTTCTTCAGAGGTATAAGAAGAAGACTCGGCGTAAAGGTGAGCTACAGTTTCTCCTAATAAGTCTTTTTCTCGACCTAAATACTTTATTAGACGTTTCTTCAAAAGACTTTCTTCGGGTGTACCTTTTGCATGCATGTAAGGCAATATGGGGCGGTGAAGGGAAGATAAAGAAGGGGTAGCCCTGCTCTCTTGCGCAAAAAGGGGAAGAGGGGTATTGCTGATAGGTTCTTCGGATTCTATTGCTGGCTCACGGTAAAAAATGTATGGCGAAGGGCCTAGCGGTGGGGTGATTTGCATATAAATCCTTTAACTATCTTGGAAGTTTGTTATTGTTATTAATCTTTTAAATGAAATAAGAAAAAACTGGCCGCTAATTTCTTTAGCGGGATGTTTAGATACCACTTCTGACAAGTTTCCTATAAGCTTAATATAGGTAGAGGCAATTGCTTTTAGCCAGCTTGAATGGCCAAGCAAGACACTCTGAATATCAATTAATTCCTTCCTAAAGATATAATTTAAGAGCGGTTGCTCTTGACTATCTCGCACGGTAATAGCAATCTTTGGGTAGATGGGTTAATACTAAAATTACGTTCATGTTACCTGGCAAAAGGGCAGAAGAGCTGTTTGGCAATTATTTTATTCATAAATTTAAGCACTAATATTGGTTTTGTTTTTTGAAGAGTAAATGAATAGCATTACTCCTATTTGGCAAGTTAATTGCTATTCGCCTATAATTCCTAAAAGTGAGGGACTAAAGCTTGCAAAGTATTTCTCATATTAAGATTTAAATTAAGGATCAACCTCTTTATCCTCTTTATGTATACATTTTATCAAGGGATGTATCCCATCAAAAATGTGGAGGGCTCTAGCGCATGGTAGGCATTTTTGTAGTCTTTCTAAATTGATTAGAAATGGGATAGGCAATCTTTCTAGTTATACGCTTCTAAGAATTTCTTTATGCAATCCTAAGTTGAATAAAAACCTATCTATCATGAAGATAGCTAGCTTCCAAAGGATTAGCCTTTTAATTATACAGGCGTACTTCCTTTAAGCGGTATCCTTGGAGCAAATGGTGTTGAGCAGCGTTACAAACTGGCAAGCAAAGATATGGGATCACGGATGGCTGAAGCTATAATTCTTTGCTCATATTAGAAAAAATCGAAGAAGGTAAAAAATAGTAAATTTCTTAAAAAGTGAGAATCGTCTTTTGCAGCCGTTTATAATTGGTAAGTGGCCCTTGGGTATACTAGGCCTTAAATGCGATTCTAAAGACATCCGCAAGGTCAAAAGCCTCCGCGAATAGCTGTTTTTTTCTATTTGATGGGTTTTTTGATTTTCATTAGCTCTTCATCCTCTAAAAATTTAAACACGTCTACCTCCCGGGCCGCTTACTATAAAAGTTTAACAAATTATCTTTTGGAAGAAGATTTTAAGCTAACTCGTTAATGATGAGAATAAGCTTTCCGTTTCTTTGTAAGCTTAGAAAACTTTTGCTCATCATAGCAGATTTTATTTTAGGAATCGTAGATTAACAATAGGAATTTTATCAATCCAAAGTAAGCGGTCACGGGATATAAAAGGTTTTTTAGATAATAGAAGGCATGGGTTGCTTGGTACGAGCGGCATAGATAGCGTCTGCTAGAAAATCTAGAATAGATTTTCCTTGTCGATAAAGAGTTTCGATACAGCTATGCAGTACTTCCCTCCATCTTTTGCCATAGGTAGACTGGCTACCTAGACATAACTTACGTACAATGACTAGATTTCTTAAAGATTCTTCGGCAGCATTATTGGTCATAGGAATAGCAGGATCTTTCAAGTAAGCACGGAAATGTTCGATCTGCTTTAAAAGCTTGTGGCAAAACTTCCGCAACTTCTTGGTGCTACTCCAGCACTGCAGTTCTTGCAATTCTTCTTGTATATAACGCCAGTTAAGATACCCATACTGCTGCCAAGTAGATTGGCTGATTTGTCCTTTTTCTAGGCGATGCTTATCTTTAAAAATCTCTTGCAAGGTATCATATAGGTGTCCTAAGCGCTGTGTATCCTCTAAAGATATATTGGGCTGTTCTGCTTGTCCTTGTATGTTACGGAACAGATGAGCTAGACAATACTGCTTGATCTTTATCTTAATTTGATGAACAGCTAAACCTCGATCACTCACTAAGCAATGAATCTCCTGACCGACTAGCGCCTTTAGAGTAGCGCCATTTCGATAAGGTCTTAATGCATAAGCAATCACATTTCCTACGCGTAATACTAGCAAATGTTCGTTAGTGGCGGCATGACGCCAGCTTGTCGCATCTATATGCAAAGGCTGCTGTGTGGTAATAACTGCTTTAACGAGTGTTTCATAGGACGAAAAAAGTAAGGCAGCGGTGCGAGCTTTAACTTTAGAAATAAAATCTTGGCTTAAAGCCACATTAGGCAATAAAGCACTAATCATGGTACGCACGGCTCTGTGCCCTTGCCGATATTGCCCCATCAGCAGATTAATAAAGCCTTACAGCCTAGGACCGAGCAAGAATTGCTCATTTTCTTTAAGTTCAGGCCGTGTTTCTAGATGGCAGCAAGGACATCTGCTCGTTACTAAATCTATTTGATGCACTAAAGGTTTAATTTCAGGAAGCTCGATCTGCTGCCAGGAAAGAACCTTATCAGTTGCATGCATGGCAAAGTGGACAAACTTTTACACTGCGAACCTCTTGCGAGGTAACCGCGCTAGCAGGTAATAACTTACGGCTGGCACCAGGATGATAAGGTCGATTTTCTGCTTTAGGTAATGATGAACGACTAGCTTTTTGATCCGTCGATGGTGGCTGGGAACTATTCTTAGAATTCTTATTGAGCTGCTCTTCCAGCTGAGCAATGCGCGCTTCAAGCTTGGTAATTACCTTTTCTACTTTATTTACCAACGCTTTTAACTATGCATTTTCAGCTCGAAGCTGCGCATTCTCTGTAAATAGCTGCTCGTATGAAGGTTGCATACTACTCAATATATGATTAAGTAAATATAAACTCTAGAAATTGTTTTACTTATCAGAAAATAATTGACAACCCTCGTGACCACTTACAATCCAAAGACTTTAATTTGATGGCGTAGTGGTGAAGATGGGAGGAGAAAGGAAAAATACCCCTGCCTCCTCCTTAACTTCTTAAGAGAAAATACTAATCAGAAAATATTATTTCTTGGAGGCTACATACATTATTTTAAATGTGCGACTTTCTTTGGGGCAAACCGCATCCAACTGCTGTTCCAAGGTATCTTTAATACGAGCGTCAAAGCCTAAAAATTTGATACGACAACCAGGCTTTTGTAAAAATTCTATCAGGTTTTTAGGATCATGAACAATACGGATAGGAGTAAAATTAAGCTTATTGGTAGTGCTTCCTGTTTCTGAAATAAATTTTTCAATAGGACTCATAGAAAAAAGAGTTATTTGCCCATTAATATCACCAATTTCTCCATTGGGAAAATAAGTGGAAGCGATTTGATTGATTCTTTCTACTTCATTTTCCTGAGGTTGTGGTAAGCTTAAAGCAGTACAAAAAACCCTTACATCTGCCAATTTGGATAATGCTCTTCCTCTTCCTATTTTTGCTTCTGCCTGAGCAAGCTTAATTTCAGCATCTATTCGTGTTTTAGCTAACTGCTCCAGTGTAGCATCTAACTCGTTCAACATGATTTAAAGCCTTTTTGCCCTGAGACAATATTTTAGGAGAGTTTTATATCAAAAAATGCTATATTTTCTTTACAAGTAAATCATTACAAAGCTCTTAATTTCTTGCAAAGTTTACTATGAAACCAAATAAACTAAACAATCAACAAGACCTGCTTTTTAAATTCCGCTTTAGCA
>NZ_VJOT01000072.1 GCF_011087585.1 Neochlamydia sp. AcF84 | reverse complement strand
TGATTTTCAGGAATTTGAGCCACAAAGGTTAACTGCCTTTTATCTAATTCTCCCAATAACTCTCGTTTTTCTCCATAACCGGCATCAAAAGCAAGCGCTTTATAGGGAAAATCTTTCTTAAGAATATCATCTAAAAGTTGTAAAGCAAGCTGCCATTTCTTTAAAAACTTGTATCTTGCCTTAGGAACCTTGGCTACCTGCATTCTTTTTTTACTTTTTGTCCAAGATTGGGGAAGGAATAATTCCCCTAGGATAGGAAAATGCTCTTTACCTTTTTCACAGTAATGCCATGTGACGATTGATTGGCAATTAGCAATTTTTCCTAAAACCCCACAATACTGCCTGGCTACCCCTACCGAGAACTTTCCCTTTTTGGGTAAAGAAGTGTCGTCTAGAACAAGTACTCCTTTTTTAACCCCCATGCTTTGAGCCATATGCTGTGCCAGTTGTTGTTGCATCGCTGCATGGTCCCAAGGGCTTTGATTGACAAATTGTTGAATAGCTTGTTCATTTCCCCCAGGAAGCCTTTTTGCCATAGGTTCGATAGATTTTCTTTCTCCATCTAATATGAGTCCTGCTATGTACAATCTGCACCAATGAACTCTTTCTGATCTTCCTAAGTGAGCTTTAAAAACATTAATCCATTCATTAAGTTGTTCGCGAATAGAGTTTAATTGCTCTAGATTCATTGCCCCTCCTTAATTAATAAACCTTACCTACATTAATATCAAAAAGCCACTTAACGAGGTAGTATTAGCTCACCCTAATTTAAAAAGTATTTAAGTTCATTCTATAATTGAAAACACTGCCTTATTTTTTGACGATTTTTTTCAAAGGATTTTCCGCTAATTCAAGCTTGATAAGCTGAGACAACCGCCTGATTTCTGTAGGAAGTCTGGTGAGCTGGTTTTGATTTAAGTAAAGCCATAGCAGGCGAGACAGCCATCCTATGCTTGCAGGCAGGCTAATGAGCTGATTTTGGCTTAAGTCAAGCACTCGTAGTTGAGACAAGTGCCCCACTCCTTTAGGCAGAGCGGTGAGCTGGTTTTGATTTAAGTAAAGGGTTTGCATCTGAGATAGCTGACCGATTTCTGCAGGCAGGCTGGCAAGCTGGTTTTGATTTAAGTAAAGGGTTTGTAGCTGAGACAGTTGACCGATTTCTGCAGGCAGGCTGGTAAGCTGGTTTTGATTTAATTCAAGCGTTTGCAGCTGAGACAATTGCCCGATTTCTGCAGGCAGAGCGGTGAGCTGGTTTTCTCTTAAGTCAAGCGTTTGCAGCTGAGACAGCCGCCCAATTTCTATAGGCAGAGCGGTGAGCTGGTTTTGATTTAAGTAAAGCCATTGCAGCTTAGACAACTGCCCGATTTCTATAGGCAGAGCGGTGATCTGGTTTTCATTTAAGCCAAGCACTTCTAGCTGAGATAGCTGCCCGAGTTCGGCAGGCAGACTGGTGAGCTGGTTTTGGTTTAAGGAGATGTATTGCAGCTGAGACAACTGCCCGATTTCTGCGGGAAGGCTGGTAAGCTGGTTCTGA
This sequence comes from Neochlamydia sp. AcF84, assembly GCF_011087585.1. Classification (NCBI taxonomy): domain Bacteria; kingdom Pseudomonadati; phylum Chlamydiota; class Chlamydiia; order Parachlamydiales; family Parachlamydiaceae; genus Neochlamydia; species Neochlamydia sp. AcF84. Next base: position 63,970 of record NZ_VJOT01000072.1, on the reverse strand, counting down.
TTTAAGTCAAGCCATTGCAGCTGAGACAACTGCCCGATTTCTGCAGGCAGGCTGGTAAGCTGGTTCTGACTTAAGTCAAGCCATTGCAGCTGAGACAACTGGCATATTTCTGGGGGTAAATAAATCAAGCCTGCTCCAGATAAATTTAGCAAAGTTAAGTCTTTACAATTTTCTTCAATCCAATCTCTAAGTAGCTCTCCTTTTTTTTCTAAAGGCAAGTGCTTAATTTCTTCTCGGCTCAAGTATTCTCCCCCACCAGGAAGCTTTTTCCAAAGTAAAAGGCGATTAATATTTACAAGATAAGAAAAGTAATTAGCCAGCGTTAAGCCTGCTTTTTCTTCTGTTTTCCATTTAAATTCCAAAGGAGAAAACGGCTTGGCTAAAATAAAGATTTGCCTAAAGATTGCATTTACCTTTGCTGTTTCAGAAAGCTTTTCTTCTAGCTTATAAATCCTATCTATAATAAGAGCCTGCTCCTTAACATTTCCTTGAGGAACATGCACGTTACCTATTTGCTTATAAAGAGGGGGCATGACTTCAGAAGCCAGCAGATGATGCCATCTTTTACAGACGCTAAATAAGGAAGGAACTACGCAAGCCTCTAAGATAGGGAGCAACAATTCATTGGGCAAGCATTCTATAGATGTCGAAGAGATAGGATGCATTTTATTTCCTTGGGTAATAATAACTTTCTCAGCATTTTCATTTTTAAAACAAAATAAAAAAATTAAAAAAGCAAGTCAAACGAATTCGTATCCTTTCAATGAAAATAAATCACCGATAATCTACCAGCGCTTCTTTTTCAGATAGATTCACGGAAAGGGGGGAGGCCTTCTAAGCATTCAGGAGCAACCACAGGTCTTGGCGATTAAGTGACGCGGCAATTTTGGCTTGGCTAAAAGAATGAGATGGATTTTTTGCTTTATTTGAGAAAAACAGCTCTTTTTGGCGCCTTGTTTTAATTCTTCTACCAACTGATAAAATACACTACGCCTAGCTTCTTCCTGTCAAAAAAAGTTGTCCTCCCAGCCTAGCAGTCTGCAGAAAAAGAGAGAAGCTCCTTGTCGTTATAAATGTGTAGGTTAGTTTAAGCTTGCTTAGTTGCCGGAAGGAAAGCGGATTACTTGTTTAAAGATAGGATGGCTAAAAGTTTTTTATTTCATTTTAGCTCACCCCAATTTAAAAAGTAGTTAAGGCCATTCTACAATTGAAAACGCTGCCTTATTTTTTCGTCGATATCTTTTAAAGGATTTTCCGCTAATTCAAGCTCGGTAAGCTGAGGCAATTGCCCGATTTCTGCAGGTAAGCTGGTGAGCTGGTTTTCTCTTAAAGCAAGCACTCGCAGCTTAGACAATTGCCCAATTTCTGGAGGTAGAGAGGTAAGCTGGTTTTGATTTAAATCAAGCCATCGCAGCTGAGACAATTGTCCGATTTCTGCAGGAAGGCTGGTGAGCTGGTTTTGACTTAAATTAAGCGCTTGCAGCTGAGACAGCCGTCCGATTTCTGCAGGAAGGCTGGTGAACTGGTTTTGATATAACATAAGATATTGCAGCTGAGACAATTGCCCGATTTCCATAGGTAAGGCGGCGAGCTGGCTTTGACTTAAGTGAAGCACTTGCAGCTGAGACAATTGCCCAATTTCTGCAGGCAGAGCGGTGAGCTGGTTTTGATTTAATTCAAGCGATTGCAGCTGAGACAACTGACCTGTTCCTGCGGGCAGAGCGATGAACTGGTTTTGATTTAAGTCAAGCTGTTGTAGCTGAGACAACTGCCTGATTTCTGCGGGCAGAGCGATGAGCTGGTTCTGGCTTAAGTTAAGCTGCAGCAGATTAGACAGCCGTCCGATTTCTACAGGTAGGCTGGTGAGCTGGTTTTGGCTTAAGTTAAGCTGCAGCAGATTAGGCAACCGTCCGATTTCTATAGGTAGGCTGGTGAGCTGGTTTTGACTTAAGTCAAGAGCTTGTAGCTGAGACAATTGCCCAATTTCTGCAGGAAGGCTATTGAGCTGGCTTCGGCTTAAATCAAGCCGTTGCAGCTGAGACAACTGCCAGAGTTCTCCAGGAAGGCTGGTGAGCTGGTTTTGGCCTAAGTAAAGCTCTTGCAGCTGAGATAACTGGCTTATTCCTGCAGGAAGACTGGTAAGCTGGTTTTGGTTTAAGTTAAGATATTGCAGCTGAGACAACTGACAGATTTCTGTAGGCAGAGAGGTGAGCTGGTTTTCTCTTAAGCTAAGCTCTTGCAGCTGAGATAACTGACCTATTCCTGCAGGAAGACTGGTAAGTTGGTTTTGGCTTAAGCCAAGCCATTGCAGCTGAGACAACTGGCAGATTTCTGTAGGCAGAGAGGTGAGCTGGTTGAATCTTAACCTAAGCTCTTGCAGCTGAGATAACTGGCATATTTCTGGGGGTAAATAAGTCAGGCCTGCGTTAGATAAATCTAAAGCCGTGATGTTTTTACAATTTTCTGCAATCCAATCTCTAAGAAGCTCTCCTTTTTTATGTAAAGGCAAATACTTGATGTTTTCTTGCTTTAAGTATTCTCCTCCACCAGGTAGTTTTTTCCACACTAACAAGCGATTAATATTTATAAGATAAGAGGCATAGTTAGCCAGGGTAAAATATCTTTTCTCCTCAGTTTTCCATTTAAATTCTAACTCCATAGGAGAAAGTGAGCTAGCCAAAGCAAAGGTTTGCTTAAAGATTGCCTTGACTTTTTCCACTTCAGAAAGCCTATCTTCTAGCTTATAAATTTTGTCTAAAGTAAGAGCCTGCTTGTTAATACCTACTTGAGGAAAGTGTATTTTACCTATTTGTTTATAAAGAGAGGGCATTACTTCCATGTTCAATAGATGTCGCCATCTTGTACAAACGCTAAAGAAGGCAGGCGAGGTGTTGTGCTCTAAAATGAGGGTTAGTATTTCATTAGGTAGGTGTCCAAGGGTGATAGAAGAACTAAGATTCATGATAGGGGACTACTTTAAGATATGTACATGTTTTTAATTGTTTTTTAATGACCTGCTTATACAGGGAAGAAGCGCAATAGGCAAGAAAATATGAGAAACAAACTCTTAATCTTCAAGCTTGAAAATAGAGGAATATAAGAAGTATTTATAATTTTTTACCTTCCTTAGTTTAAAAACAGCACTTAAGAGGAGTTATCTCACCAATTGATCCATCCAAATTTCTATCAAGCTAAAAGCAAGCCAACCTAAGCTCTATTTTATTCTACTCATAATTCATCTAAAGTTTTCTTTGCAGCCAAGCCCTCGCTCGCCCTACTTGCCATCCCACTTCTTTAGATTAAAAATAACTCTCTCAGCGGTTTTCCCGGCATTCTTTCATCCATAAGCTTACGAAAGGGCTTTTGTATTAATAATTAATTCCTTAAATATTCAGCCTCATCCTCTCCTATTTGTATCAAATATAAAAAACTTTAATTAACTTTTTTCCTGTTTTAGCCAATTTTAAGCTTGTTTGGTTTAAAACTTGAGCCATTCGATGCTTGGCTTGAAGTTATCTGTTGCATTCTTAAAAGCTACAAGCAAGCCCTTTTCATTTATGTGATGGATGCATGATTATTCCTTTTTCTTCTAAACCCATACTCAATCTTCTGTTTTCCTCCTTTCTGTGCTGAAAGAAGCATCCGTTGCTAAAGGTTATCAATCTAATATTTCAGCAAGATTAGGCTGTATCAATTAAGGCTTGCATCCTTTTATCTAAGGTGCCATCCATCTAATCATCCCACGGCTTAGAAGAGTCTACAATATAAATTTTTAGGATAAGAAAAAAACTGAGTGCTTAGATAGCTTTTAAGGAAGCCCCCTTGGGGGTAAGCCTGATTTTACCTGTTTTTGATAAAGAGAAAGAGAGTAGCAATCATTATGCATTAATAATGGTTTTTAGGAGAGGAACTTGCTACTAGACCCCTGCAAAGAAAAGATGGCAAGCATTTTTCATTGAACAAACTTATTAGAAATTATCAAAGCATCCATAAAAATTTAACGGAAAATGAAAAGTAATCAATATTTAATCGATTTGATAAAAAGGGAGAGAGGTAATTTTTTTTAAGTTCCTCTTAGAAAGATGCTTAGCATAATTGCATTTTGTTTTATTCTTAGAAAGCCTACCAAGCAAGAAAAGGGAGGCGGGGTATTTGAGGCTTTTGCACCCCTTTGATTTCACGCTTGTAGTCCCTTATTCTTAGATATTTGAAGCTAAAAATTTTGAGGGAATGCAGCTGGATAGAGTTTTCAAAGCATTGGTGACATCTTTTTCCTAAATTCTCGTAAGATTGTTTTTAGCCTAAGTTTTTCTTAAATTATGCTAGGATTAAAATGAAAACAAAGCTTAAGATACTCCTACAGCTGCCTTTTTTGCTTGGGCGCTCGTTTTGTAATAGGCTTGCCATCAAACGCAAAAGTAAGATTATTTTTCGCTAAACGAAGAAAAATGTTGCACAATATATCCAAAGTTAATATTTATTACTTCGTCATGAAACTCAAAAAATCAGGAGGCAAATCACCATGGCATTAAAAGATACGGTCAAAAATTTAAGAGACCTGCTTCAGAACATTACTAATGATTTAGAAAAAGCTGAGAAAGGCAACAAAGCAGCTTCTCAACGTGTTCGTACAGGAACCGTTAAGCTTGAAAAAGTTTCTAAGCTTTATCGTAAAGAATCTATCAAATCTGAAAAAACGACGAAAGGTACAAAAAAAACAGCTAAAAAAGTAACTGCTCCTAAAAAAGCTTCCAAGCCAGCTGCAAAACCAATCGCTACAAAGCCAGCTGCAAAACCTGCAGCTAAGCCAAAAGCTAAAACACATAAAGCTAAGGCACGTCCTTTTTCCTTAAAAAGACCTACCGCAAAACTTCCTACGAAGCAAGTGGGCTGGAGATAATTGATAGTTTTTTAGGGGGGTTTATTACCTCCCCTTTACCTCACTTTCCTTATCGAATTCGAAAAATTTATCTGACCAGGTGAATAAAAAAATCCACCTAATAGAGGCGCTTATATTTTTTAAGTTGTTTACCTTGTTGTACAAAGCTTCTAACTGTTCCTAAATCACCTTGCTTTTATATAGCTGCTTATTTAACCTTATTATTTGACCAAAATTTAATAATCTAGCGATATGCCTTATTCTAAACAAACTCGTTTTGCGAATGTTAAAATAAATGAATTTTCCAAGAGAGGACATGGCTTAGGTCGCATCGAACGTTCAGAAGAGGAAATTAAAGAAGCTGAGATAGCGTTTGCAATCCCTGGAGATGCAGTCCATTCTGTGCTACATAGCAGAAATAAAGCGCACTGGGTAGGAGGAATACAAAGAATTATTGAGCCTTCCAAAGACCGAATCATTCCTAAATGTATACATTTTGGCTCCTGTGGTGGGTGTCAGTGGCAACAAATGTCTTACGATACTCAACTGCGTTACAAAGAATCTTTAGCTAAAGATATTTTCCGCAGTGTAATCACGCCAGAGACCCATCTGGTTCCTATTATGCCCTCAGAATCCGAATGGAATTACAGAAACAAAATGGATTTTACCTTTTCAAGAGATTTAAATAAAACTAAGTACTTAGGCTTGATTCTTGACTCTACAAAAGGAAAAGTTTTTAATCTTGTGGAATGCCATCTTCCCAACTCCTGGTTTACTCAAGCTGTCCATGCGGTAAAGTCTTGGTGGGAAGAATCAAATTTAGAAGCCTATTACCCTATTAAGAATACCGGCTCATTAAGGTCCTTGACGCTACGTGAAGGAATGAAGACAGGAGATCGCATGGTAATGTTGACGGTCTCTGGTAACCCTGATTATGCTTTGCAAAATTGCCATCTTGAAAGCTTTGTTCATGCTTTACATACTGCTATTGAACCTCAACAGTCAGATGCTAAGTTAAGTATATTTGTTAGGATTCAACAGATAAGTCCTGGTATGGCCACTAACTTTTATGAAATGTTACTTTATGGACCTCAATATATTGAAGAAGAACTGGACATTCAGGCAGATGTTGAAAAGCCTGCAGTAACCTATAAGTTTAGAATTAGCCCTTCTTCTTTTTTCCAGCCTAATATAAGGCAAATAGAAAAGGTTTATTCTTTAGCCCTGCAGTTAGCAAAGGTAAACAAAGAAGATATCATCTATGATCTTTTTTGCGGCTCAGGAGTGTTAGGTATTTGCGCTTCAAAAAACGTTAAACAGGTAATAGGTATAGAGATCTCTCCGGAAACAGCTTTTGATGCGCGTCAAAATGCTGCTTTGAATAATAGGCAGAATGTCACTATTATTTCAGGAGCGGTGCGCTATGCTTTGGGCCAAATTCAAGATGAAAATTTATTTCCTTTACCTGATTTAGTCTTATTAAATCCTCCACGCGCAGGTCTTGATCCTCTCACGATGAAACATTTACTTCGTCTCAATGCTCCCAAAATCCTCTATATTTCTGGCAATCCTCAGGCCCATGTAGCTAATATTGCTGAGCTATCGCAGAATGGTTATACAGTAAAATATATTCAACCTTATGACCAATTTCCTCAAACTATCCATGTCGACAGTTTGATTCTCCTAGAAAAAACTCCATCAAACATATAGGCTCTTCTTGAAATTTACGATTTGTAAGGCCGATACTTGCTCCCGTGCAAGAGTAGGGCGCATAGAGACTGCCCATGGGGCGATAGAAACGCCTGTTTTTATGCCTGTAGGTACTCGGGCAGCTGTTAAAACCTTGACTAATCAGCATCTGTTAGATATGAAAGCTCAAATTATCTTGGGTAATACTTATCATCTGATGCTTCGTCCAGGGGTAGAGATCTTGGCTAAAGCTGGTGGCTTGCATGCTTTTATGAATTGGCAAGGCCCTCTACTTACTGATTCAGGAGGATTTCAAGTTTTTTCTTTGTCTGCTCTTAACAAAGTCACCGATAAAGGAGTCCATTTTCAATCGCATATTGATGGCTCGCGTCACTTTTTGGGACCCGATGAGAGCATGTTCATTCAAAAAACTATAGGCTCTGACATTGTGATGGCGTTTGATGAATGTACACCTTATCCTTGTGAAAAAAAAACTGTGGAAAAAAGCTTAGAAAGAACCCATCGTTGGGCGGAGCGTTGTAGAAATTATGACTTGCAACCTCATCAAAATCTTTTCGGAATCGTACAAGGCGGAGTGCATGCTGATTTGCGTCAGCAGTCTGCTCAGTTTTTAGCTAATCTAGATTTTCAAGGATATGCTATCGGCGGCCTTTCTGTCGGCGAGCCTGCTTCGATTATGTATGAGGTACTCGATCACACCGTGCCCTTCATGCCGGTAGAAAAACCACGCTATTTGATGGGAGTAGGAACGCCGCGTAATCTAGTGGAGAGTGTAATGCGGGGAGTCGATATGTTCGATTGTGTGATGCCTACGCGAAATGCACGCAATGGCACGGCTTTTACTTGGGCCGGAAAAGTGCAGATAAAAGCTGCTCGTTATGCTGAAGATTTCTCGCCTCTCGATCCTTCTACCCCCTCCTATACTTCTCAGTTCTCTAAAGCTTACTTACGTCATCTCCTCAATGTGGATGAAATGACCGGCCTAACATTAGTTACGTTACAAAATCTAGCCTTTTATCTAGATTTTATGCAAAAATTAAGGGAAGCAATAAAAAATGATACTCTAGCCGATTTTTATCAAAAAGTTTGTGCGTTGTATCCGCATTAAAAGGATGAAATATGATTATGAAAATGACTTGCTTTTCTACACTTGGCTTTACTATGTTGAATAATACGATAGCTTTTGCGCAAGAAAACACTAATCTTGAAATTGTTCCTCGCGATCAAGGAATGACTCAAACTTTTGTAATGATTGCGATCGCTCTGATTTTCTTCTATTTGATCTTATGGAGGCCTGAACAAAAACGTCGTAAAGCCATAGAAGAGCAGCGTAATGCCTTAAAAAAAGGTGATCGAGTAACCGCTATGGGAATTGTCGGAACGATCGTGCGTATAGAAGACAATACTGTTATACTCAAAATGTATGATGGCTCAAAGATCGAGATGCTTAAAGCAGCTATTACTGATGTAGTAGCAGCCACAGAGGAAGAAGCTAAAAAAGCTGATAAAGAAGAGCGAAAAGTTGAGGAAAAAAGCTCTTAAGGAAGATAGTTATGCCACTTGATGATGATTATTCTCACAAAAGGCAAGAGATGGTAAGGACACAGCTTCTTGCCCGAGGAATTACTGATCCAGCTACCTTGGAAGCTATGCGGCATGTCCCTCGTCACTTATTTGTTCCTGCTTCTATGCAAGAAGATGCCTATGAAGATAGGCCTTTACCTATAGGGGAGGGGCAAACTATTAGCCAGCCTTTCATAGTGGCTTTAATGAATCAACTAGCTGAAATTACACCTGATTCAATTGTATTAGATATTGGCACTGGCTCAGGGTATGCAGCAGCTGTAGCTGCTTATACAGCGCAAGAAGTCTACACTGTTGAATTTTTGCCTAACTTAGCGCATGCGGCTCAAGAATGCTTTAAGCAGCTAGCCTATCTTTCTATCCATTGCAAGGTGGCAGATGGCTCCTTAGGCTGGCCTGAACATGCCCCTTATGATGCTATCATTGTGGCAGCAGGTGCTCCTGCTATTCCTCAAACTCTTATCAAACAACTAAAGATTGGCGGTCGCCTGATTATTCCTGTGGGCGATAGTTTTAGCCAACTTTTACTGCGCCTGCGTAAAACCTCTGAGGAAACATACGCTCAAGAGACCTTTGAACCTGTCCGTTTTGTTCCTTTAATAGGTAAAGAAGGGTGGGAAAGTTAGGAGAAAAATGGCCAGCAAACTAAGGCAAATAATGAAAGGTTATTTCATCTTACGCCATCAAGGGCGCGTTTGGCTAGCTTTGATAGGGAATTTTTTCTTGTTAGTTGTTGCCTTCCTATTCTCGATGCCACTTTCAGCAAAAGTTGTAGAAACGCATCGTTTTGCTGATATCCTGCAAGAGGTAGATCCACATTCTATAATTTTTTTTGACATTGATGATACTCTGATTAATACGACGAGTATATTGGGCAATACCCCATGGTGGAGTTATTTTGTATCTAAAATGTCTACTGCTAATTTGTCTAAGGAGGAAGCTCGTTTAGAAGTTAATAAAATCATTCAAAAGATTATGCTTCAAGTTCCGATGAGGCTGATAGATCCTTCTGCTGCTGAAATTATCAAAAAACTTCAGCAACAGGGAATTCTTACTTTTGCTTTAACAGCTCGTTGTTTAAATCCTGATTACATGCAAGAGGCTGACCTTTGTGCCTATAAACATCTAAAAAGTGTGGGCATTGATTTTTCTCTTAATCGACTGCCAAAATTGATTGATTCTAACTCCTACAAATGCTTTTCTCAAGGCATTATTTTTACCGATTATCAAGATAAAGGCCCCTTCTTAAAAAACTTTTTAAACCATCATTCTCTTCGCCCTAGTAAAGTTATATTTATCGACGATAGTCCCCGCCATATGAAGTCTGTAGAAAGTATGGTGGAAGCTATGGGTATACCATTTTGCGGTTTTAGATACAGCCAACTAGATCATTTCCATAAACAATTTGATCCTTTACTAGCAAACATTCAACTAGAAGCCTTTCTTCAAAATGATCGCCTACTATCAGATGAGGAAGCATTAAAAATAGCTCAAGCAGAACCTGACAAAAATCCAGACTATTTTATTAATGAGCTTATAAGGAAGTGGCAAAATTAAAACTTTTAACACGCTTACCTAATTTTTTATACAAGTTTTACATCTATCTTCTGCCCGGCAGCTTTTCACCACATCGGCTTCCTTGCCCTATTTTAGCGCATCGCTTTTGACCTTCTCTTTTGGATAGCCTTGACTTACCCATGCTTTTTCTACTGATTCCCAGCAATTATGCTCGAGGAGTTGCCTTAAGCCTTCCTTATCAGAGATAAGGCCTCCTAAGCTTTTTACAACCATGATAATCGGCTCGGTCTAAAGATCCACAAGGTAGGAGAAGATAAGATAAAAATTGAAAAAGGAATAAGACAAACTGCTCAAGCTTCTATAAAAGATAAGTGTCTCTCTTTTTTTCTTAAAATAAAAATTGCTTAATAAAGAAGAAAAAGATTAATTTTCTGGCAAAAAGGTAGGGACTAGTTCCTTAAAAAAGCAGGCTACATCTGCCCCATAAGGTAATAGCTTACCATACAATCTTAAGGAGCTTTTATATGATGCCGTCAGATTCTATCTCTAGCACCCCAATAACTTTTCGTACTACAGTTTCAGAGAATATAGAAGATCCCGTCTCAGGAGAGCTGATGACTCGGGCGGTTACTTTGTTTCCTTGTGGCCATACCTTTAACGAAGATACCGTCATCCAATGCTTAGCACGCAATAAACTTTGTCCTCTAGATAGAACGCTTATTGAAAGGCATGCACCTAACTACACGGTCAGGCACCTGGCCGAAACGGCTGAGTCTCATCCATTAGAAGAAATTAAACGTGAGCCTAGTGAGGAAGCTGTAGGATATTTCTTACGCGGCAAAGAACTTGTTGAAAAAGGAGAGCATGCCACTGCTATAGAAGCTTTACTACAAGCTTTGCAATTAACTCCTACGTATGAAAAAGCCCAAGCCTATCTTGAATTTTGCCTTAAACGCTCCTCAGAAGCTTCTTTATCTTTACAGTCCCTTCCTCTTGCTTTTTCTGATAAAGGTAAAGAAAAAAGCCTTCCTTCTGCAGATTCTTCTAAAGAGCTCTATACTGAGCTCTTATTCAATCTTTTAGAAGAACCTTCCATTCAAAAGCATTCAACCTTAAAGAAAATGCTAGAGAATCAATTGGAAGAGTTGATGAGCCAGGACAGCGAAGAACTGACCGAGAAAGATAAGCTAAGCTATAAATGGACGGAAAAATTATTAGGAGAAAATAAAAAGATTAGACAATTTGTCCTCAAAAAATTGCGCCAAATCCACCAAAGTTCTTCCTCCCTTGCCCCAACCGCTCCTCAATCTTCTATTTCTACTGCTTCTTCAACCTCCTCTAAAGAAATCCCACCTCTTTCTCCTCTATCCATCACACCTATTTCTATGACCTCGCTTTACAATGCAATCATTCAAGTTCATTTTCCTGAAGGGAATCGGGATTTTATAGAACAAGCGCGTATTTTGGATAAGATTTATGAAATTGAGCCTAATCTTAATCTTTCGGTTGAAGAAAAAGTGCCCTATATCTTTCAAAAGCTCTTTACCTTAGCCGTCTCTCTTTCTCCCTTAGAATTTGAAGAGAACTCAAGAGAAAGCAGGGTCTTTACTCTTTCTAATTACTCCTCCTATCTATTGAATATTAACCGCCTTTTAATCTGGCAGAAGCTACCAGGAGGAACCGAGTATTTAAACCAACCGCAGATTCAAGCTTTACCTTTAAAGAAAAAAGGAGAGCTGTTAATGCAGTGGATACAAGAGTATGGTAATGGTATCACTTTCCTGTGGCTTGATGGGTTAGACTTGACCTTTTTACCGCCAGAACTCTGGCAGCTGTCTGAGCTGCAGACGCTTGGCTTAAGCAGCAACCAGCTAGCCACTATTCCTGCCGAAATTGGGCAGCTGTCTGAGCTGCGATGGCTTGAATTAAACGGCAACCAGCTAACCACTATCCCTGCGGAAATTGGGCAGCTGTCTGAGCTGCAAATACTTTACTTAAGGAACAACCAGCTAACCTCTATTCCTGCGGAAATTGGGCAGCTTTCTCAGCTGCACGAGCTTACCTTAAGCAGCAACCAACTTACCGTTATTCCTGCGGAAATGGGGCAGCTTACTAAGCTGCAAGTTCTTAGCTTAAACAACAACCAGTTAACTGCTATCCCTGCCGAAATTGGGCAGCTTTCTAAGCTGAAAAGCCTTTGGTTAGATGGCAACCGGCTCACCAACCTTCCTGCGGAAATTGGGCAGCTCTCTCAGCTGCGGATGCTTTACTTAAGAGACAACCAGCTAGCCACTATTCCTGCCGAAATTGGGCAGCTTTCTCAGCTGCAAGAGCTTCTTTTAAGTGGCAACCAACTTATCGTTATTCCTGCAGAAATCGGGCAGCTTTCTCAGCTGCAAGAACTTCGTTTAAATGGCAACCAACTTATCGTTATTCCTGCGGAAATCGGGCAGCTTTCTCAGCTGCACACCCTTTTGTTAAGGAACAACCAGCTAACCACTATTCCTGCGAAAATCGGGCAGCTTTCTCAGCTGAAAACGCTTAACTTAAACCATAACCAGCTCAACAGTTTGCCTATGGAAATCGGACAATTGCCTGAACTGCAAAGTCTTGACTTAAGTTTCAACCAGCTAACCGCTCTTCCTGCAAAAATTGGGCAATTGTCTCAGATGCGAGTGCTTGACTTAAACAACAACCAGCTTACCTCCCTTCCTGCAGAAATTGGTCAACTGTCTCAGCTACAATGGCTTTACTTAAGCAACAACCAGTTAACTGCTATTCCTGCGGAAATTCGGCGGCTTCCTCAACTTATTGAGCTTAGGGTTGAGAAAATTCGCTTTATAGGATATAAATGCAGCCCCTGGTAGTTCATCATAATTTGATGGACGCGATTGGACCGACGATCGCTACAAATATGACATCATAGGTTTTCAAGTGGCTTAAGCTTTGGGACTATAAGGAGAGGAGGAATAGAGTATTAACTTTCATAGGGCTCCTAAGCTTTTTACAACCATGATAATCGGCTCGGTCTAAACTCACCAACGTATGAGAAGATAAGATAAAAATTGAAAAAGGAATAAGGCAAACTGCTCAAGCTTCTATAAAAGATAAGCGCCCCTTCCTTTTTTTCTTAAAATAAAAATTGCTTAATAAAGAAGAAAAAGAGTAGTTTTCTGGCAAAAGGTAAGGATTAGTTCTTTAAAAAGCAGGCTACAGCTGGCCTCATAAGGTAATAGCTTACCATAAAATCTTAAGGAGCTTTTATATGATGCCGTCAGATTCTACTTCTAGCATCCCAATAACTTTTCGTACTACAGTCTCAGAAAATATAGAAGATCCCGTCTCAGGAGAGCTGATGACTCGGGCGGTTACTTTGTTTCCCTGTGGCCATACCTTTAACGAAGATACCCTCATCCAATGCTTAGCACGCAATAAACTTTGCCCTCTAGATAGAACGCTTATTGAAAGGCATGCACCTAACTACACGGTCAGGCACCTGGCTGAAACAGCTGAATCCCATCCATTAGAAGAAATTAAGCATGAGCCTAGTGAGGAAGCTGTAAACCATTTCTTACGCGGTAAAGAGCTTGCTGAAAAAGGAGAGCATGCCACTGCCATAGAAGCTTTGCTACAAGCTCTGCAATTAACTCCTACGTATGAAAAAGCCCAAGCCTATCTTGAATTTTGCCTTAAACGCTCTTCCGAAGCTTCTTCATCTTTACAGTCCCTTCCTCTCGTTTTTTCTGATAAAGGTAAAGAAAAAAAACTTCCTTCTGCAGATTCTTATAAAGAGCGCTACACTGAGCTCTTATTCAATCTTTTAGAAGAACCTTCTATCCAAGAGCATTCAACCTTAAAGAAAATGCTAGAGAATCAATTGGAAGAGTTGATGAACCAGGACAGTGAAGAACTGACCGAGAAAGATAAGACCAGCTATAAATGGACGGAAAAATTATTAGGAGAGAATAAAAAGATTAGGCAATTTGCTCTCGAAAAATTGCACCAAATTCATCAAAGTTCTTCCTCTCTTGCCCCAACCGCTCCTCAGTCTTCTATTTCCACCTCTTCTTCAACCTCGTCTAAAGAAATTCAAACTCTTTCTCCTCTATCCATCACGCCTATTTCTATGGCCTCTCTTTACAACGCAATCCTCCAAGTTCATTTTCCTGAAGGAAATGGGGATTTTATAAAACAAGCGGGTATTTTAGATAAGATTTATGAAATTGAGCCTACTCTTCCTATTGAAGAAAAAGTTCCCTATATCTTTCAAAAGCTCTTTACCTTAGCCGTCTCTCTTTCTCCTACAGAATTTGAAGGAAATGCTAAAGAAAGCAAGGCCTTCACTCTTTCTAATTACTCCTCCTATCTGCTGAATATTAACCGCCTCTTACTTTGGCAAAATTTACCAGATGGAACAGAATATTTAGATCAACCACAGATTCAAGCTTTACCTTTAAAGAAAAAAGGACCGCTGTTAACACGATGGATAGAAGAGTACGGTAAAACTATTACTTACTTATATTTTTCAGGCTTATATTTTTCAGGGTTAACCTTTTTGCCGCCAGAAATCGGGCAGCTTACTAAGCTTGACACGCTTTGCTTAAGCAGCAACCAGCTAACTGCTCTTCCTGCAGAGATCGGGCAGCTTTCTCAGCTGACAACGCTTGACTTAAGTTGCAACCAGCTAACCGCTCTTCCTGTAGAAATCGGGCAGCTTACTAAGCTTGACACGCTTTGCTTAGGCGGCAACCAGCTAACTGCTCTACCTGCAGAGACCGGGCAGCTTGCTAAGCTGGAAATGCTTAACTTATGCCATAACCATCTCACCAGTTTGCCTCCAGAAATCGGACAATTGTCTGAACTGCAAACGCTTATCTTAAGTTACAACCAGCTAACCGCTCTACCTGCAGAAATCGGGCAATTGTCTCAGCTGAAATGGCTTGACTTAAGTTGCAACCGGCTAACCGCTCTTCCTGCAAAAATTGGGCAGCTTTCTCAGCTGGTAATGCTTGACTTAAGCAACAACCAGCTAGCTTACCTCCATGTGGAAATTGGGCAGCTTTCTCAGTTGGAAATACTTGACTTAAGGGGCAACCAGCTAACTGCTATTCCTGCGGAGATTCGGCGGCTTCCTCAACTTATTGAGCTTAGGGTTGAGGAAAATCGCTTTTTAGGAAATAAATGCTACCTCTGTTAGTTCATCATAATTTGATAGACGCGATTGGACTGAAAATGGCTGCGGATATGATAATCTATGCTTTTTAAGTAAGTTATGACTGTAAAGTGAGTAGGAAGAGAAAGTGAACCTTTGTAGGCCTCCTAAGCTTTTTACAACTATGATAATCGGCTCGGTCTAAACTCACCAACGTATGGGAAGATAAGCTAAAAATTGAGAAAGGAATAAGAGAGATCGCTAAAGCTTCTATAGAAGATAGATGACCCTTCCTTTTTTCTTAAAATAAAAATTGCTTAATAAAAAAGAAAAAGAGTAATTTTCTGGTAAAAAGGTAAGGGCTAGTTCCTTAAAAAGCAGGCTACATCTGTCCCATAAGGTAATAGCTTACCATAAAATCTTAAGGAGCTTTTATATGATGCCGTCCGATCCTACTTCTAGCACCCCAATAACTTTTCGTACTACAGTTTCAGAGAATATAGAAGATCCCGTCTCAGGAGAGCTGATGACTCGGGCGGTTACTTTGTTTCCTTGTGGCCATACCTTTAACGAAGATACCGTCATCCAATGCTTAGCACGCAATAAACTCTGTCCTCTAGATAGAACGCTTATTGAAAGGCATGCACCTAACTACACGGTCAGGCACCTGGCTGAAACGGCTGAATCTCATCCATTAGAAGAAATTAAGCATGAGCCTAGTGAGGAAGCTGTAGGACATTTCTTACGTGGTAAAGAGCTTGCTGAAAAAGGAGACCATGCAGCTGCTATAGAAGCTTTACTACAAGCTTTGCAATTAACTCCTACGTATGAAAAGGCCCAAGCCTATCTTGAATTTTGCCTTAAACGCTCCTCAGAGGCTTCTTCATCTTTACAGTCCCTTCCTCTCGCTTTTTCTGATAAAGAAAAAGGCAAAGAAAAAAGCCTTCCTTCTGCAGACTCTTATAAAGAGCGCTACACTGAGCTCTTATTCAATCTTTTAGAAGAACCTTCCATTCAAGAGCATTCAACCTTAAAGAAAATGCTAGAGAATCAATTGGAAGAGTTGATGAGCCAAGACAGTGAAGAACTGAACCAGAAAGATAAGCTAAGTTATAAATGGACGGAAAAATTATTAGGAGAAAATAAAAAGATTAGACAATTTGCCCTCAAAAAATTGCGCCAAATCCACCAAAGTTCTTCCTCCCTTGCCCCAACCGCTCCTCAATCTTCTATTTCTACTGCTTCTTCAACCTCCTCTAAAGAAATCCCACCTCTTTCTCCTCTATCTGTAACACCTCTTTCCATGGCCTCTCTTTACAACGCAATCATCCAAGTTCATTTTCCTAAAGGGAATGGGGATTTTATAAAACAAGCGCGCATTTTAGATAAGATTTATAAAATTAAGCCTAATCTTTCTATTGAAGAAAAAGTTCCCTACATCTTTCAAAAACTTTTTAACTTGGCCGCTTCTCTTTCTCCTTCAGAATTTGAAGGAAATGCTAAGGAAAGCAAGGCTTTTACCCTTTCTAATTATTCCTCCTATCTGCTAAATATTAATCGCCTCTTACTATGGCAAAAGTTACCAGGAGGAACAGAATATTTAAACCAACCCCAGATTCAAGCTTTACCTTTAAAGAAAAAAGGAGAGCTGCTAACGCAGTGGATAGAAGGGCATGGTAAAAATATCGTTACCCTGAACCTAAATGATTTAGGCTTGACCTTTTTACCGCCAGAACTCTGGCAGCTTACTAAGCTGGAAGAGCTTTGCTTAAACGGCAGCCAGCTAACTCACCTCCCTGCGAAAATTGGTCAGCTTTCTCAGCTGAAATTCCTTCACTTAAGGTGGAACCAGCTAACCGATATTCCTGCGGAAATCGGGCAGCTTTCTCAGCTACGATGGCTTTGCTTAAACGGCAACCAGCTAACCGATATTCCTGAGGAAATCGGGCAGCTTTCTCAGCTGCGATGGCTTTACTTAAGTCAAAACCAGCTTGCCAGCCTTCCTGCAGCCATCGGGCAGCTTTCTCAGCTCGAAACGCTTGACTTAAGTTACAACCAGCTAACCGCTATTCCTGCGGAAATCCGGCGGCTTCCTCAACTTATTGAGGTTAGGATTGAGGAAAATCGCTTTTTAGGAAATAAATGCTACCTCTGGTAGTTCACCATAAACTGATAGATGCGAGTAGACCGAATATAGCTGCCGATATCACCCTCTAGGTTTTCAAGTGGCTTAAGCGTTGGGATTATAAGGGGTAGGAAGAGAAAGTGAACCTTTGTAGGCCTCCTAAGCTTTTTACAACCATGATAATCAGCTCGGTCTAAACTCACCAACGTATGGGAAGATAAGATAAAATTGAAAAATGAATAAGACAAACTGCTCAAGCTTCTATAAAAGATAAGTGTCTCTCCTTTTTTTCTTAAAATAAAAATTGCTTAATAAAGAAGAAAAAGATTAATTTTCTGGCAAAAAGGTAGGGACTAGTTCCTTAAAAAAGCAGGCTACATCTGCCCCATAAGGTAATAGCTTACCATACAATCTTAAGGAGCTTTTATATGATGCCGTCAGATTCTATCTCTAGCACCCCAATAACTTTTCGTACTACAGTTTCAGAGAATATAGAAGATCCCGTCTCAGGAGAGCTGATGACTCGGGCGGTTACTTTGTTTCCTTGTGGCCATACCTTTAACGAAGATACCGTCATCCAATGCTTAGCACGCAATAAACTTTGTCCTCTAGATAGAACGCTTATTGAAAGGCATGCACCTAACTACACGGTCAGGCACCTGGCCGAAACGGCTGAGTCTCATCCATTAGAAGAAATTAAACGTGAGCCTAGTGAGGAAGCTGTAGGACATTTCTTACGTGGTAAAGAACTTGCTGAGAAAGGAGACCATGCAACTGCCATAGAAGCTTTACTACAAGCTTTGCAATTAACTCCTACGTATGAAAAAGCCCAAGCCTATCTTGAATTTTGCCTTAAACGCTCTTCAGAGGCTTCTTCATCTTTACAGTCCCTTCCTCTCGCTTTTTCTGATAAAGAAAAAGGCAAAGAAAAAAGCCTTCCTTCTGCAGACTCTTATAAAGAGCGCTACGCTGAGCTCTTATTCAATCTTTTAGAAGAACCTTCCATTCAAAAGCATTCAACCTTAAAGAAAATGCTAGAGAATCAATTGGAAGAGTTAATGAGCCAGGACAGCGAAGAACTGACCGAGAAAGATAAGCTAAGCTATAAATGGACGGAAAAATTATTAGGAGAAAATAAAAAGATTAGACAATTTGCCCTCAAAAAATTGCGCCAAATCCACCAAAGTTCTTCCTCCCTTGCCCCAACCGCTCCTCAATCTTCTATTTCTACTGCTTCTTCAACCTCCTCTAAAGAAATCCCACCTCTTTCTCCTCTATCCATCGCACCTATTTCTATGGCCTCTCTTTACAACGCAATCCTCCAAGTTCATTTTCCTGAAGGGAATCGGGATTTTATAGAACAAGCGCGTATTTTGGATAAGATTTATGAAATTGAGCCTAATCTTAATCTTTCGGTTGAAGAAAAAGTGCCCTATATCTTTCAAAAGCTCTTTACCTTAGCCGTCTCTCTTTCTCCTACAGAATTTGAAGGAAATGCTAAGGAAAGCAGGGTCTTTACCCTTTCTAATTACTCCTCCTATCTATTAAATATTAACCGCCTCTTACTCTGGCAAAAGCTACCAAGAGGAACAGAGTTCTTAAACCAACCACATATTAAAGCTCTACCTTTAAAGAAAAAAGGAGAGCTGTTAGCGCAGTGGATAGAAGAGCATGGTAAGGATATCGCTTTCCTGCATCTAAATAGGTTAGGCTTGACCTCTTTACCACCAGAACTCTGTCAGCTTACTAAGCTGCAAGTTCTTAGCTTAAACAACAACCAGCTAACCGCTCTTCCTGCGGAGATTGGGCAGCTTACTAAGCTGCAAATTCTTAGCTTAAGCTGCAACCAGCTAATCTCTATTCCTGATGAAATAAGACAGCTTACTAAGCTGGAAATGCTTGACTTAGGATACAACCATCTAACCTCTATTCCTGCGGAAATCGGTCAGCTTACTAAGCTGGAAATCCTTTTGTTAGCCGACAACCATCTAACCTCTATTCCTACGGAAATCGGGCAGCTTACTAAGATGGAAAACATTGACTTAAGTTGCAACCAGCTCACCGTTATTCCTGCGGAAATCCGGCAGCTTACTAAGCTGAGAAGCCTTGTCTTAAACAACAACCAGCTCACCGTTATTCCTGCGGAAATCCGGCAGCTTCCTCAACTTCGTAGGCTTACAACTTGGGGAAATCGCTTTTAAGGGGTGTCTCTTAAAGTGAATAAAGGTGTTTTCTTAAGAAAGAGCCGTGGCAAGCATAAGATAATTTTTAGGCTGGAAAATAAGCTGCTTATTAAAGATTATTTTCATGCTTACCCCTCTTTCTAGACAAACTTTTTTCTAAGAACTAAATGATACCTCTGGTAGTTCACTATAAACTGATAGAGGTGATTAGACCGAAAATGGCTGCGGATATGACACCCTAGGTTTTTTAAGTAAGTTAGGATTTGTAAGGTGATAGGAAGAGAAAGCGAGCCTTTGTAGGCCTCCTAAGCTTTCTACAACCATGATAATCAATTCGGTCTAAACTCACCAACGTATGAGAAGATAAGATAAAAATTGAAAAAGGAATAAGACAAACTGCTCAAGCTTTTATAAAACGTAGACGACTCTCCCTTTTTTATTAAAATAAAAATTGCTTAATAAAGAAGAAAAAGAGTAGTTTTCTGGCAAAAGGTAAGGATTAGTTCTTTAAAAAGCAGGCTACAGCTGGCCTCATAAGGTAATAGCTTACCATAAAATCTTAAGGAGCTTTTATATGATGCCGTCAGATTCTACTTCTAGCATCCCAATAACTTTTCGTACTACAGTCTCAGAAAATATAGAAGATCCCGTCTCAGGAGAGCTGATGACTCGGGCGGTTACTTTGTTTCCTTGTGGCCATATCTTTAACGAAGATACCGTCATCCAATGCTTAGCACGCAATAAACTCTGCCCTCTAGATAGAACGCTTATTGAAAGGCATGCACCTAACTACACAGTCAGGCACCTGGCTGAAACAGCTGAATCCCATCCATTAGAAGAAATTAAGCATGAGCCTAGTGAGGAAGCTGTAAACCATTTCTTACGTGGTAAAGAGCTTGCTGAAAAAGGAGAGCATGCCACTGCCATAGAAGCTTTACTACAAGCTTTGCAATTAACTCCTACGTATGAAAAAGCCCAGGCTTATCTTGAATTTTGCCTTAAACGCTCCTCAGAGGCTTCTTCATCTTTACAGTCCCTTCCTCTCGCTTTTTCTGATAAAGAAAAAGGCAAAGAAAAAAGCCTTCCTTCTGCAGACTCTTATAAAGAGCGCTACATTGAACTCTTATTCAGTCTTTTAGAAGAACCTTCCATTCAAAAGCATTCAACCTTAAAGAAAATGCTAGAGAATCAATTGGAAGAGTTGATGAACCAGGACAGTGAAGAACTGACCCAGAAAGATAAGCTAAGCTATAAATGGACGGAAAAATTACTAGGAGAGAATAAAAAGATTAGGCAATTTGCTGTCGAAAAATTGCGCCAAATCTACCAAAGTTCTTCCTCTCTCATTCCAACCGCTCCTCAATCTTCTATTTCCACCTCTTCTTCGTCTATAACCTCGATTAATGAAATTCCACCTCTTTCCATGACCTCGCTTTACAATGCAATCATCCAAGTTCATTTTCCTGAAGGGAATAGGGATTTTATAGAACAAGCCCGTATTTTGGATAAGATTTATGAAATTGAGCCTAATCTTAATCTTTCGGTTGAAGAAAAAATACCCTATATCTTTCAAAAGCTCTTTACCTTAGCCGCTTCCCTTTCTCCATTAGGATGTGAAAAGGACTCAAAAGAAAGCAAGGCTTTTACCCTTTCTAATTATTCCTCTTATCTGCTCAATATTAATCGCCTCTTACTATGGCAAAAGTTACCAGGTGGAACAGAATATTTAGATCAACCACAGATAAAAGCTTTACCTTTAAAGAAAAAAGGAGAGTTGTTAACACGGTGGATAGAAGAGAACGGCAAAACTATTACTTACTTAATTTTAAGTTCTTTAGGATTAAACTTTTTGCCGCCAGGACAGCTTACTAAGCTGGAAACGCTTGACTTAAGCTTCAACCAGTTAACTGCTATTCCAGAGGAGATCGGGCAGCTTTCTCAGTTGCAACAGCTTTACTTATTCCACAACCAGCTAACCGTTATTCCTGCGGAAATCTGGCAGCTTTCTCAGCTGAAAACACTTCACTTAAGCGACAACCAACTTACCGCTATTCCTGCAGGCATCGGACAACTTTCTCAGCTGAAAGCGCTTTACTTAAGCAACAACCAGCTAACCGCTATTCCTAAGGAGATGTGGCTGCTTACTAGGTTACAAGGGCTTAATTTAAGCCGCAACCAGCTCACCAGCCTTCCTGCAGAGATAGGGCAGCTGTCTAAGCTGCAGGTCCTTTCGTTGTTCGGTAACCAGCTAACCGCTATTCCTGCTGAAATTGGGCAGCTTACTAGGTTACAAGAGCTTAATTTAAGCCGCAACCAGCTAACCGCTATTCCTAAGGAGATGTGGCTGCTTACTAGGTTACAAAGGCTTAATTTAAGCAACAGCCATCTAACAGTTATTCCTGCGGCAATCTGGCAGCTTTCTCAGCTGAGGTGGCTTGACTTAAGCAGCAACCAGCTAACCGCTATTCCTGCGGCAATCGGGCAGCTTACTAAGCTGGAATGCCTTGACTTAAACAACAACCAGCTAACCGCTATTCCTGCGGAAATCGGGCAGCTTCCTCAACTTCGTGTTCTTAGAACTGAGAGAAATCGTTTTTAAAGGGTGTCTCTTAAAGTGAATAAAGGTGTTTTTTTAAAAAAGAGCCGTGGCAAGCATAAAATATTTTTAAACTGGAAAATAGGCTGCTTATTAAAAATTATTTTCATGCTTACCCCTCTTTTTAGGTAAACTTTTTTCTAAGAACTAAATGCGCCCTTTTGTAGTTTATCGATAGATGCAATTAGACCGAAAATGGCTGCGGATATGATACTCTAAGCTTTCAAGTGGCTTAAGCGTTGGGACGATAAGGAGAGGAGGAAGAGAAAGCGAGCCTTTGTAGACCTCCTAAGCTTTCTACAACCATGATAATCAGTTCGGTCTAAACTCACCAACGTATGAGAAGATAAGATAAAAATTGAAAAAGGAATAAGACAAACTGCTCAAGCTTCTATAAAACATAGACGGCTCTCCCTTTTTTATTAAAATAAAAATTGCTTAATAAAGAAGAAAAAGAGTAATTTTCTGACAAAAAGGTAAGGACTAGTTCTTTAAAAAGCAGGCTACATCTGCCCCATAAGGTAATAGCTTACCATAAAACTTTAAGGAGCTTTTATATGATGCCGTCAGATTCTACTTCTAGCACCCAGGTAACTTTTCGTACTACAGTTTCAGAGAATATAGAAGATCCCGTCTCAGGAGAGCTGATGACTCGAGCGGTTACTTTGTTTCCTTGTGGCCATACCTTTAACGAAGATACCGTCATCCAATGCTTAGCACGCAATAAACTTTGTCCCCTAGATAGAACGCTTATTGAAAGGCATGCACCTAACTACACGGTCAGGCACCTGGCTGAAACAGCTGAATCCCATCCATTAGAAGAAATTAGGCATGAGCCTAGTGAGGAAGCTGTAGGACATTTCTTACGTGGTAAAGAACTTGCTGAAAAAGGAGACCATGCCACTGCTATAGAAGCTTTACTGCAAGCTTTGCAATTAACTCCTACGTATGAAAAAGCCCAAGCCTATCTTGAATTTTGCCTTAAACGCTCTTCAGAGGCTTCTTCATCCTCACAGCCGCTTCCTCTCATTTTTTCTGATAAAGAAAAAGGCAAAGAAAAAAGCCTTCCTTCTGCAGATTCTTCTAAAGAGCGCTACACTGAGCTCTTATTCAATCTTTTAGAAGAACCTTCCATTCAAGAGCATTCAACCTTAAAGAAAATGCTAGAGAATCAATTGGAAGAGTTAATGAGCCAGGACAGCGAAGAACTGACCGAGAAAGATAAGACAAGCTATAAATGGACGGAAAAATTATTAGGAGAGAATAAAAGGATTAGGCAATTTGCCCTTGAAAAACTGCAGAATATCCACCAAAGTTCTTCCTCTCTTTCCCCAACCGCTCCTCAATCTTCTATTTCCACCTCTTCTTCAACCTCGTCTAGAGAAATTCAACCTCTCTCTCCTCTATCCGTCAGATCTATTTCCATGGCCTCGCTTTATAACGCAATCATCCAAGTTCATTTTCCTGAAGGGAATGGGGATTTTATAAAACAAGCCCCTATTTTGGATAAGATTTATGAAATTGAGCCTACTCTTCCTATTGAAGAAAAAGTTCCCTATATCTTTCAAAAGCTCTTTACCTTAGCCGTCTCTCTTTCTCCTTTAGAATTTGAAGAGGACTCAAAAGAAAGCAAGGCTTTTACCCTTTCTAATTACTCCTCCTATCTGCTAAATATTAACCGCCTCTTACTCTGGCAAAAGTTACCAGGAGGAACAGAATATTTAAACCAACCGCAGATGCAAGCTTTACCTTTAAAGAAAAAAGCAGAGCTGTTAGCGCAGTGGATAGAAGAGCATGGTAAGGAGATCACTTTCCTGCGCCTAGATGGGTTAGGCTTGACCTCTTTACCACCAGAAATAGGGCAGCTCTCTCAGCTGCAATGGCTTTACTTAAACGACAACCAGCTAACCACTATCCCTGCGGAAATTGGGCAGCTTTCTAAGATGAAATGGCTTTACTTAAACGGCAACCAGCTAACCACTATCCCTGCAGAAATAGGGCAGCTTACTCAGCTGGAAATGCTTAACTTATACAACAACCAGCTAACCGCTCTGCCTGCTGAGATAGGGCAGCTTACTCAGCTGGGAACGCTTGACTTATACAACAACCAGCTAACCGCTCTGCCTGCTGAGATAGGGCAGCTTACTCAGGTGGGAACGCTTAACTTATACAACAACCAGCTAACCGCTCTGCCTGCTGAGATAGGGCAGCTTTCTAAGATGAAATGGCTTTATTTATTCAACAACCAGCTAACCGCTCTGCCTGCTGAGATAGGGCAGCTTTCTCAGCTGCAATGGCTTTACTTAAACGACAACCAGCTAACCACTATCCCTGCGGAAATTGGGCAGCTTTCTCAGTTGGAAATGCTTGACTTAAGAAGCAACCGGCTAGCCGCTATTCCTGCGGAAATCCGGCAGCTTCCTCAACTTAGTGTTCTTAGAACTGATGGAAATCGCTTTTAATACTACAGTGGTAAATATAAACATAGCTTCCTTTACTTTTGATAATGGTAATAACAAGCACTCGCTTGATGCTTACGACGCCAATTAGACCATTCTAACCAATAGCTCCAGCATTGCTTGATAGAGGTGTCTACATATATCACGCTAGACGCCTAGCTTCTTGTAAGGTATATCTAATCAAATTAAATTCCGTACTTTTAGAAACTTCTTCATATGAAGCCGACGAGCTTTTTTTTTCTTCTCTAGTAGATTGAAAGCATCGCGCAAGCCCGAAAGGAAAGTTAAAGCTAATAAACAAAGCGTCATGTGTCGATACCAACCTGTATAGCTTCTCACCTCATAGTGGTCAAGTCCAATTTCTCCTTTAGAAGCTTCAAAGCATTCCTCGATCGTCCAACGGCTTCCTGCAGCTTTGACCATATCTTGTAAAGTAACATTATTGAGACAACAAGCTATATAATAAGCTACATCGCGAGGGTCTTTCATGTTACGTCTTAATAAAAGCCAACGTGTCCGCCCTTCAGGGCTATCTGAATTGACTTCTAGACGATACCAATGATAATAACGTTCGCCTTTCGCTCCTTTTCCTGCCGATAAACTCTGCCAATCTTTTGGCTTAATTTCTGCAAGAAAGTGGCTGACTGGACTTCGATCAAAATCTATGCTCACATAGTAAATAAGTTATTTTGCATTAACTGCTTGGATCGTTAAAGACTGAGATTAATAGGCAAAGAAAAAGAAACAGAGATTACCAAATAAGTTTTAAGCTTTCTTGATCTTTTTAAGCTTGCTTAAAATACAGAGAGTAAGGCAATATAGCGCTACATTCTGCACCGGTAGCTCAATCGGATAGAGTACCCGGCTACGAACCGGGCGGTTAGAGGTTCAAATCCTCTCCGGTGCAATGATTATCCATACAATTGTATCAGGTCCTTTTCAAACGAATGCTTATGTCATTAGCTGCCCTGCCACTTTGCAAGCAGCAATCATCGATCCTGCTCCAGGAAGCGCATCGGCAATTATAGATTATCTCACTAAAAATCACTTACTTACTTCCAAAATCCTTTTAACTCATTCACACTGGGATCATATTGCTGATGTGGCGCCCCTTAAAAATAAATATAAGATTCCTGTTTATGTCCATTTATTGGATGCAAAAAATGTAGAAAATCCTGGAAGTGATGGCTTGCCATGTTGGATTGATATAGAGGGGACTGAACCTGAGCATTATGTGAAAGCGGGTGAGAAGGTTGCTGTAGGGAATGTTACTTTTGAAGTCATCGAAACTCCTGGTCATACTCCTGGTGGTGTTTGTTTTTATAGTCAAGAAGAGCAGCTGTTATTCTCAGGGGATACTTTATTTAAAGGTACGATTGGCAATTTATCTTTTCCCACGGCACGACCTTCCCTTATGTGGGATTCCTTGTCAAAGCTTGCCAAGCTACCACCGGATACACGTGTATTTCCAGGCCATGGAGAGGCCACGACGATAGGTGCAGAAGAATGGCTAGAGAAGGCCGAAGAGTTTTTTGGAAATTAAGGATAAAGATAAAAAAAGGAGTTTACGATGGGTGTGTTAGTGGGTAAGCAAGCCCCCGAATTTAGGGCAAAAGCGGTTGTAGAAGGGCGAATTATCAACAATTTCTCATTGGTTGATTTTTTAGGTAAAAATGTCGTTTTTTTCTTCTATCCTTTAGACTTTACTTTTGTGTGTCCTACAGAATTACATGCCTTTCAAGAAAAAATAAAAGAGTTTGAAAAAAGGGATACTCAGTTGGTTGCTTGCTCGGTAGATAGTCCCTATTGCCATGCGGCTTGGCTAAATACTCCTAAATCAAAAGGAGGCATTCAGGGCCTAACTTATCCCATTGTGTCTGATATGAACCGTTGTATTGCCTGCGATTATGACGTACTTATTCAGCATGAAGGTATTGCTTATCGAGGGCTTTTTATTATAGATAAAAAAGGTATTGTACGTCATCAGGTTGTCAATGATTTGCCACTAGGCCGCAATGTCGAAGAAGTTCTGCGGATGCTAGATGCCTTAGTCTTTATTGAAGAGAATGGCGAAGTTTGTCCTGCTAATTGGCAAAAAGGTAGTAGGACAATGAAGCCTACTAGCGAAGGCCTCGAGCACTACTTTACCCCCCTTTAAAAATTACAGCGCGTGATACATGTTTAACTAGTAAGTGTAGCGCTGGGATTGATTTATAGTGTTTTAATTAAAGGCAATGATCTTGATCATTCCCTTGCTTAGTTATGAAGCTTAATAATTTGCTTGAGCTCCTAGTCAACAGATTTTTAGGTTTTCATTTAATATTTTTAAGGTTCATATCTAGCCATTTAACCTTTGTAAGCTCTTGATCTTTTATCTTTTGGGTTTTTTTCTTACGCAGGGGTGTTTTTTTTACCCTTTCCTTTAATGGATTACCAAACACTTTTTTTGAAAATTTTTCTGAGGATAAATAAAGTTTTTTAGATGTGCTTTCCTGCAAAATGCCTGTAAACATTTGTAAATAAATAGTGAATAATTAAAATTTATTTTATTCTTCTTTTCTCTAAGAAATCAATCAACGACAGCATGCAAAAATCCTTTCACCATATGTTCTTTTATGCAATATATAAGAAAAAAGAAGGGAAAATGCTAAAGACCTAGCAAAAATTAAGTAGGGGCCACGTTTAAAAGTTTGATTGCCAGCTAGCATGGTCGGGCATTGTGAGAGGATAGATCGAATGGCAGCATATACAATATACATTTAACTTAATTAACAAGTGTTTACAAAATATGAAAAAACTCATTCAAGAAATTGCGCATTTTAAAAAGAACCTTAGCGAGGAGGGGCGCGCTCTTTTTGCTCGGTTGGCCCTCGGGCAAAAGCCAGAAGCACTTTTTATTGCATGCTCTGATAGTCGCCTAATGCCCAGTCTTTTTGCTTCTACTCATCCGGGAAATATATTTGTGTTAAGAAATATTGGAAATTTAATACCCCCAGCTTCTTCCTCACTTTGCGATAGCAGTGCTTCGGCAGTATTAGAGTTTTCTACATTTTCTCTTAACGTTTCTGATATTATTGTTTGTGGTCATTCTGAATGTGGAGCTATGCAAGCTCTAGCCCGAGGAGTCGATGGCCATACTTGCCCCCATCTTGGTTCCTGGCTAAAGCATGGAGAAGAAGCTTTAAATAAAGTGAGAGAAGGAATTAGCCTTAACCCTTCTTTATCCGAGCATAACCAAATCTCTCAAATTAATGTGCTTCAACAAATGCAACATGTTATCAGCTATCCTTTCATTCAAGAACGCCTGGAAAAAAAGCAGCTTCGAGTGCATGGATGGTGGTTTGATATCGCACAAGCGGATGTCTACTATTATAAGCAAGATCTCCATCAATTTGTTTTGATCGATGAAGAAGAAGCTAATCTAATGGTAGATAATTTAAGATAATTCATAATTTATTGTTTTTTCTATAAAATTTTGCTTCAAATTTTTAAACCCTACCGATAAAAAATTATAAAGCTAGAATAGCTAACTTGTGGGCTAAAGATGGGTGGAGGATGAAAATATTAAGCAGGGGACAAGGAAAAATTTTGCTAAATTCTTTGATCTCTGACCTGTATTATGGATAAACCTACTGGCCCTAACGCTTCAATGTTGCTCTTTAATTCTCGAACGCTTGGTGGCATAAGTAGCTTTTAGTATTAATATCCATAGCAAGCATTGATTTATGCAAAAGCCTCTAGGTGCTCTTGCATGTTTTAAGAAAAGATACTTAACTAGCTTGTTTAGGAAATAATTTATCAAGGGGTTAATCCTTGTTTAACTTCAAGGCCCCTTTCTTAGGAAAATGAGGAAGAGGAAAAACCTGTCCCACATTTATAAAGGTTACTATCCCAATAGCGGCAGACACTTTTAAGACCATCTTCAATATTGAGTAAACGATTATATTTGGCGACCCGGTCTGTACGAGAAAGAGAGCCTGTTTTAATTTGCCCCGCATTTGTAGCCACGGCTATATCGGCAATTATGCTGTCTTCAGTTTCACCCGAACGATGAGAAATAATAGCAGCATAGCTATGGCTCTGCGCTAAGCGAATAGTTTCTAGCGTCTCAGTTAATGTGCCAATCTGGTTGGGTTTAATCAAAATGGAGTTAGCAACGTTTAAGTCAAAACCCCGCGACAGAAATTTAGGATTAGTCACAAAAATGTCATCCCCTACTAGCTGGACTTGATGTCCTAATTTTTTAGTAAGCTGCTGCCAACCAAGCCAATCATTTTCGGCCAGTCCATCTTCAATTGAATCGATAGGGAACTTCTTCACCAAATTTTCTAAATAATCTACGACTTCTTCGGCAGTTCGTTCCACAAAGGGTCTTTTTCTTTTTTGTTTCTTTTTCTCTTTATAAAGACCCGTAGATTCATCATAGAACTCAGAAGCTGCACAATCTAAGGCTAACGATACATCGATGCCAGGACGGTATCCTGCTTTTTCGATGGCTGAGACTATCAGTTCTAAAGCAATCTCATTAGACTCTAGATTAGGAGCAAAGCCTCCTTCATCACCTACCGCTGTAACATGGCCTTCTTCTTTAAGTATCCCTTTTAAAGTATGAAAAATTTCTGCTCCCCACCGTACAGCTTCATGAAAGGAAGGAGCTCCGGTAGGTCGAATCATAAATTCTTGAAAATCAAGCAGATTATCAGCATGAGCTCCGCCATTGAGAATGTTAATCATGGGGCAAGGAAGAATATGGGTATGAGCTCCACCGATGTAGCGATATAAGGGAAGTTTAGCATTAAGGGCTCCTGCTCGCGCTAAGGCTAAAGATGTTCCTAAAATTGCATTGGCTCCAAAACGGCTTTTATTCTCACAACCATCACTGGTGATCATCAGGCGATCTAGACGAGCCTGATCAAAGACATGTTCTCCTACTAGAATTTGAGCGAGAGGCCCATTAACATGCGTGATGGCTTTTTGCACACCTTTGCCTGCAAAACGTCTGTTATCCCCATCTCTAAGCTCTAAGGCTTCATGCTGACCTGTCGATGCTCCTGAAGGTACTGAAGCTTCGACGCTAATATCGCGATCGGTAGTAATCATGACTTTAAGGGTAGGATTACCGCGCGAATCTAAAATTTCTATAGCTTTTACTGAGCGAATATAGGACATGCTTTTACCTTCGAGTTAATTTTTTTTAAGATATAATCTAGGCGGTTTCTTATCAAGTAACTCTTCTTGAGGGATAAAATTTTAAAATTGCTTGCTCTCAAATGCCTAATTATACGCTGCTAAGCAGACTCTTCCTAAACCGTATCTATCAAAAAAAGGGCTTTTAAATCAAGAACAGCTAAGAGGCAGCTACGAAGGTCGGGGCAGAATTTCTTTACCATCGGCAAGAAGGCAGGGTGATGACCGTAAGAAAAGAAAGGCCTGCAATTACTGGTAAATCTTTTAGAATTTATTTGCATACGAAAACAAGGAAAAGCTAACGGCGCAAGTGCTCTTGCGATAGAGCTTCTAGCAAATACTGATAAGAAGCAAACCGCAAGGGGGAAAGCTTTTCGTTTTCTACGGCTGCAATTACAGCACATTCTTTTTCATGGGTATGAGAACAATTGGGGAACTTGCACTGTTGTCCAATTTCTTCAATTTCAGGAAAGTATTGCTCGACTTCTTCTTTATTAAGATCCCATAAACCAAAACTTTTAATTCCCGGAGTATCTATACACCAGCCACCAAATTCTAAGGAAATAAGCTTTGCCATAGTAGTAGTATGAGAACCTTTCTTAGTCTTTTCAACTACTTTTCCTACTTTAAAATTGAGGCCTGTAATGGCATTAATAAGAGAGGATTTACCTACTCCTGATTGCCCTGAAAAAACTGAGGCTTTATTTTTCATTATGCTTTTTAGTTGATCTAATCCTTGCTCGGTAACAATACTAACAGGTATGACATGAATCTGCGCGACTTTATAAGCATGCAGAAAATCTTTATAAAGCTCTTGTTCAGCCAAGGGTGTAGCTGGATGATCGAGTAAATCAATCTTGTTGACGACTATTATAGGTTCCATACCACCTTTACGTGCGGCTATAATGTAACGATCGACAAGAAAAGGCTTAAGAGGTGGATTGACAACGGAAACAGTAATTAATACCTGATCTATGTTAGCAGCGATTAATTGCTCTTGGCGCCTTGAAAGATTGTCAGCGCGTGATAGAACAGAATAACGTTCTTCAACATGCGCGATAAGGCCTTCTTGAGCATCTGTTTTTTGAAATAATACCAAGTCTCCTACGGTAACAAGATTTTTAAATTGTGTTTTTTCTTTTTTCAACAGTCCACGCATAGAACAGGCATAGATTGCATGCTCATGCTCTACCATAATTCCTTGGGGAGTAATAGATAGAACCCTACCCCGTAGTAAATCTTCTTTGGCAAGTTTGATATTTTGATGGAGTTCCTTATTTTTTTGCCATTTATCTCTATCTGTTTTTTTATATTTAGAGCGATCTTTTGCAGAGGCTAGCTTACGCTCTTTCCGTGAATTTTTCCGATCATCTTTATAATAATCGGCTTCAAGATCACAGCCCACCCATTTTTGAGGCATACGCGGTAGCTGATCTTTTTTAGGATGTTTCATAAAGGCTCCCTCTTTTGGCGCAAATTATAAAGTAAGAGCCCTGCTGCTACTGAAACATTAAGAGATTCCATTTCTCCAGACATAGGAATAGTGATCGATGAACCTATAGAAAAAGCTTCCTGAGAAGGTCCTTGAGCTTCATTGCTTAAAACTAAAAGGACTCCTGCCGAAGGCTTTACCTGCTCAAAAGGAACTCCATTAATATCGGCAACTAAACCTTGTAGGTTGTTTACTTTAATAATCTCTTGTAAGTCTTTCCAAGTACCTTGACGCATAGGAATTTTAAATACAGCTCCGCGAGAAGCACGCAGGGCTTTTTCATTAAAAGGATCGCAAGTTCCCTCAAGTAAAAAAATGCCTTCCCATCCTAAAGCTAGGGCCGAGCGAATAATGGTACCTAGATTGCCCGGATCATTGACACGATCCAAAGCCAAGAGGTATTTTTTTCCATAAAGATTAGAGAATTTAGGCATAGGAGCTTCAGCTAAAATGCCTTCAGAAGATTGAAGGCCTGATACTTTTTGAATAAGCGCAGGAGTCGCTAAAATAATTTTTTCGGCTTGCACATTTTTAGGTAAAAGATGGAGAGAAGAAGCTAAGATAGTTTTGAAAGTAAGCAAAGAATTGGCCTCAGCGATTAATTTGATCCCTTCAAGCACAAAGGCTTGATGATGCCAGCGATAATCATGATTTTGACGTAGCTTGACTAAATGTTTAACTAAAGGATGCTGAGGGCTAGAAAGCTCTTTCATAAAAATAAAGATTTATTACCTTGCGATAGCTAACTATAACTTTTTTTACTCCATCTTGCAATAGATGAATCGCGCCTCCTCTCCCTTCTCTTAAGTTCTTTATTTGGATTACCCTGCCTACTTTTGTTCGTTGCCTTAAGCAATCTTTTAATTTACACTCAATGATAAGAGCTAAAAATAGAGATTAAAGTTTCCAAGTTGTTTATTTTAAGGTTGCAGAAGCTTTTCCAAAGCGATAAATATCTTGTTTAAAAATCTTCTATTTCCATTGAAAGTTCTAAAGGATTTTAAAAGGAAGCTAAGGGATCAGAGGAGAGCTTCTGCTTTTAGCAAGATTGATAAGCTTCTTGTTTTTTTGAAGTTCATAACTGGCATACCGGAGTGCTTTACCATTTTGCTGAACAGCTGAAAGCACAATATGCTCAGCACTTTTAAAAATTTGGCTAGCATACTCAAGGGCCAAACCATTTTGCTTAAGAGCAACAAGCACAACATTCTCATTCTCCTTTAAAAGGGGGCCAATATACTCAAGGGCTAAGCCATTTTGCTCAAGGGCAGCAAGCACGACATCCTCATTGTTTTTAAGCTTTTCGCTAGCGTACTGTAGGGCCCAGCCATTCTGGCGCACAGCTTCAAGTACAATTTCTTTATTATCTTTAAGTTTTTCACTAGCATACTGCAGGGCCCAGCCGTTCTGCTGAACGGCGGCAATCACGATCTCCTTATTATTTTTAAACTCCTCGCTAACTTCTTGGAGCGTCGAGCCATGTTGCCGGACGGCAGCCAAGACCACTTGCTTATCATGTTGAAGCTCTTTGCTAGCATGCTCAAGTGCCCAGCCATCTTGCTGAACGGCGGCAAGCACCACGCTTTTATTGTTTTTGAGGTTTTCACTAGCATATTGAAGGGCCATGCCTTTTTGCTTGACAGCTGCGAGTACAATATCTTTATCATCTTTAAACTGTTTGTTGACATATTCGAGCGCCCAACCATTTTGCTTGACAATAGCAAGGAGCAGCTTTTTATTGTTCTTCGCCTTTTTATTGCTGCTTTGGGGAGCTGAACTCTTTCGTTCAACATTCGTTGTTATAGACTTTTTGTTACTGCTTCTAGAGCAAGTAAAATCCCAAATTCCTACGCTTATATTCCCTAGGATAGGGATCAATAAAATTATACATCGTTTAAAACTTTTAAGTCTGAGGTGAGCATGATAAGGGTTCTTAGGAAACTTTTGCTCTTGCTTAAAAGATAAAAGGATACATTTTTGGAAAATATCAACTAAATTAGTCACTGTGCTAACTAGAGGAATATAGTCTGCAACATTATCAATCGAACGGTAAGCTTGAGATAAATCATAGATTTTCATGGGAGCTTCCATATCAATTGGTTGTCTAACAAAGAAATTAATTTTAAATAAAAAATTATTTAAAACCTATAGAATTTATTTTATTTCCCTTTAAGGAAAGCTTGTGAAGCAAGGGAAAGTAGGCCTGCTTGTCCCCATGGTTTTAAGAGATTTTAGGCGGCCGAACTTTGATAAATATGCCTTTTTAAATAAGTACTAAAGGTGTTTATTTCCTAGTCAGCTTGGCTACTTTAATAAGCTCCTCGCTATTGCGCAACTTTGGGCTAGCATATTGAAGGGCCCAACCATTCTGTTGGACAGCAGCCTGCACAATATCTAGATTGTCTTTAAGTGCGGGACTAGCATATTGAAGGGCCCACCCATTCTGTTGGACAGCAGCCTGCACAATATCTAGATTGTCTTTAAGTGTGGGACTAGCATATTGAAGGGCCCAGCCATTTTGTTGGATAGCAGCAAGCACGACATCCTTATCATTTTGCAGTTGTGGGCTAGCAAATTCAAGAGCGTAGCCATCTTGCTTAACTGCGACAAGCACCACATCCTTATCATTTTTAAGCTTTTCGCTCGCATAGCGAAGCCTTAGGGGTCTTTTTTTAACAGCAGCCAGCACAATGTCTTTATCGTTCCTAAGCTCTTCGCTAGCCTCTTTAAGAGTCCAGCCCTCGTTCTGAATGGCAGCAATGATCATCTTTTTATTTTTTCTTAGCCTGGAGCTGGCGTATTGAAGGGCCCAGCCGTTTTCTTCAATAGCAGCAAGTACAATCTTGGGATCATCTTTAAGCTTGGAGCTGGCGTATTGAAGGGCTCCGCCATTTTGGCGAAGAGCCGTAAGTACGACATCCTTATCATTCTGCAGCCTAGGGCTAGCAAACTCAAGGGCCCAGCCATTTTGCTCGGCTGCAGCAAGTACAATGTTTTTATTGTCTTTCAGTTCGCGGCTAGCATATTGAAGTGCTTCGCCATTTTGCTTAACGGCTGCCAGCACGATATCTTTATCTTTTTGGAGTTCTAAGCGAGCGCTCTTAAGAGCAAGGCCATCTTTCTTAACAAGAGCAAATAAAGCTTCTTTATCTTTTTGAAGAGCTGTATGATTAGGAGAAAAATTCTTATCTTGTTGCTTTTTATTAGCATCATTTCGATGCAGGAAGTCGATGATACCAATGGTGAGATTACCCAAAACAGGAATCAGCAAGGTTATGCACCTTCCAAAGCTTTTACGGCTAAGGTGGCTATAGTAATGGCTTTTTATTAAGCTTTCTTTTGATATGAAGGTCGCAATAATACATTTCTGGAAGAGATCGACTAAATTAGTGACCGTGCTGACAACAGGGATATAGTCACTGATATTATCTATCCTACTGCATGCCTGAGATAAATTGCTTATTCCCATTTTGTATCTCCTTGATCTCATTTAGATGTGAACCAAATTTAATTTCAGTTTGATTTAAATCCAACAAAAAAAGTAATTTTTTTTGTTCTGCTTAATTGGAGGCTGTCTTTTATTACTGAGATTTGAGGTAAAAAATATTTTTAGATGCTCAGTTTTATCTCTTGAATAAAACCACCTTTATAGAATTTTTAGATAAGCTCATGAAGAAAAATTATTAACCCAAGTTAACATACATAGCGCTTGACAACTCCAGAAAGTTATAGCCATACGCTCAACAGAACTAGCTTTACTTCAAGCTCTAACTGGGCATCCTTCCAAGGCATCTAACCTTATATTACTTCGACAAGGCCAGCTTGTTATGTTGCTAAATAACTATCACAACTCTTAATTGATGGACTCTATACTTGAGAAATTTATGATTTAATTTTTCTAGCCCTACTGCTGAGGGCTTAATGGTTTAAGCCATTTCATGCCTTCTGCACAAGCAGTCTTTAGAAAAAGGTAGGCAGCACGGAGATAAAGCGTGAAAATTGAATCATTATAAGCTTAAACTACAGATAGGCGATCTAGGTTGAAATATTTTAGCAAAGCCAATGGATGGTTTTAAAAAATCAAAGAGGAATACGACTCTACCTTGGGTGTTTCACCAAATAAAGCAAAAGAAAAAGCCCCCTTTATACTGAATGCCGGTGGCTTGAAATGTTTATATTACCGATACTAACAATCAAACAAATTTCTGCTTGCTGCCAAGGGGGCTATGATCAAAATAAAAATGCTCCTTTGAGCTCTAAAAGTTGCTATATCTGGTATAAAACCCCGGTGAATCGACTCCTCTACCCTTTAATTTTCTTTATTTAGCTCTGCCAAAAAGAGTGAGGGCTCCTCCTCCTACAATCATAGCTATCCCGCCAATAATATACCACATTGTATTGTCTGTATAGCGGCCCGTAACATCTTCTACGACCTTCTCTGTGAAAGCTTGAGAAGAATTGATGCCAAATAATAGAAGAGCAATTCCAACTGCTAAGCTAACCAAACCTAATATACGCATAAATTCTCCTGAGGTAAATAATTTAAAAATTAGCTAATTTTGTATGACTGATAAAAAAGCTTTTTACATAATCCATTCTACTATTTCAAGCTGTAAAGTTATTATAGCTGACTCCTATATTTTGTATAGTTTTTTTCTGGCTTTAAAAGACCCTTGCAAAAGCCTTTAGTTCAAATTCGGCCAATGTTTGGACTGCTGCAGCATTTTTATGCTTTCCTCAGGGGCTTGCAGATTATGCAAAATAGCGTTCTTTTCTGCTTCTTGCAATAAAAGGCCCATGCTTTTACCAGGCAAAACTCCTAAAGATTTAAGCATACTGGAAGTCACTAAAGGCTGTTTTTTTCTCGCGCGTTCAATATGAGGTTTCAAGCGTTCCTTCTTCTGTTCATGCTCTTGATAAAAAGCTTCTTCACTATCTTCAGATAGGCGGGCTGCGAAGATCTCTAGACATACTTGAGAGTATGAATGAGCGTAAAAGTGGACCCATTCAGGATCAGGAAGCCTTTGAGCTACGGATAAAAGTTGCTTTCCAGTCTGCACAAAAATAGCAAGCTTAGTCTCTTCCTTGCTGAGGCGCAAGTAACTGCAAAGGTTTTGCAGCTGTTGCGTATCAAAAGAGGGGAATAGCTCAAGGATATATAAAATAGTAGGAGTATAGGTAGGAAACCTTGAAAAAGGACTAAGATATTGACTTAAATCTTTTAGATTTAAGAGAGCAAGTGAAGGAAAAATAACTCCTAATAGACCCAAGCGGTGCATTTCCATCAAAGCATTTGCAAAATGAGGGTAACCAGCCATTTTTACAAATTCTTTCCATACTCTTTCTATAGCAACAGCTGGAAAAAGAGTGCTAGCCTTTTCTTGAATAGCCTGTTGGGTGGCTTCATCTAACCGAAAATTAAAGCGGGCAGAAAAACGTATAGCTCTTAGCATACGTAAACGATCTTCGGAAAAACGCTCAAAAGGGTCTCCTACTGTGCGGATAAGACCTAATTCTAAATCTTTTCTTCCTTCCACGTAATCATAAATCTTTTCTTCCAAAGGGTCATAGAACATGCTATTGATAGTAAAGTCTCGACGTTTTACATCTTCTTCTTCATTGGATAGTTCAATGCTTTTTGGCTTTCTACCGTCGACATATTCTAAGTCTTTTCTGAAAGTAGACACTTCAAATTGATATCCCTCTAATATGACGATGACCACTCCAAAAGCTAAGCCTACTAAAAAGGTATGAGGGAAAAGTTTTAAAATCACCTCAGGGGGTGCATCTGTAGCAATATCTATATCAGCTGAAGGTTGGTTCATCAAATAGTCGCGTACCCAACCGCCGGCAAAATAAGCTTTGTACCCCGCTTGGTTTAACTTTTTTACAATATCTGTAGCTAATTTTTTAATCTGCATAGAATCATGTTACTAAAAAAAGCTATAAGGAGGCAAGAGATAGCAAGGCATTCTTGCAATCTATAAAACTAACGATCATCTTTATTTTGTTTTCTTTCTTCAAGCTACTTCAGGAATGCTTTTATCTTTTGATATCCTTCTCCTTGCTTGCTTATGAGTCATCCTTTATACTTGAGAAATTTAAGCGAGTAATAAGTATTATGCCTTCAAAAATTCGTGTTCTTGATGAACATACTATTAATAAGATCGCAGCAGGCGAAGTCATTGAAAGCCCAGCTTCTGTAGTAAAAGAATTAATGGAAAATTCTTTAGATGCAGGCGCTACAGAGATTTGCGTAGAGATTAAAGGAGGGGGACGCCAGCTTATCCGCGTAACTGACAATGGTGCAGGAATGCAGCAGGATGATGCCGTACTTTGCCTGGAACGCCATGCTACTTCTAAAATTAAAGAAGTAGAAGATATCCAGTCAATTTTCTCTATGGGATTTCGAGGAGAAGCTATTCCTTCAATTGCTTCTATTTCCAAATTCACTCTCTTGACTGCTCCACAAGAGGGAGGGGAAGGCACCCTTGTGATTGTGGAAGGAGGAAAGCCCATGCACTGTGGCACCGCTGCCCGTGCTCCTGGAACGACGATTGAAGTGAAGTCTCTTTTTTTTAATGTCCCGGTAAGAAGAAAATTTCAAAAATCTCCTGCCTATGAAGCTCAGGAAATTCACAAAATCATTACCCTACTTGCTCTTGGACATCCCCATGTTAAATTTCAATTGATCAACAATCAGATTAATGAAATCCAAACGGGAGGCTCTCCGGGCAAAGCTTTTTCCCATCAATTGAAGGAGAGAATTGCTGCATTAATGGGAGCCGAGTTTGTGACGAGCTGTTGTGAAGTAGAGATTACAAATGGTGATTATAGCTTGCATGGATATGTAGGAGCTCCTCATTATTCTCGTCAAAATCGTACCGGTCAATATCTTTTTATTAACAAGCGCGCTGTTTTTTCTCCCTTGATATCTGCAGTTGTGCGGGATGCCTATGGCACAAGTTTGCCGACTAATCGACATCCTATTTTTGTGTTACATTTGAATGTGCCCGGTGAGACCGTGGATGTAAATGTCCACCCGCAAAAAAAAGAGGTCCGACTTCGTCAAGAAAATATATTAAGAGAATTAGTCCTTAAAGGAATCCAGCAAGCTATTCATAAAGGTAATGCAAATTTTTGCCGAGATCATCAGCCTATTCATGAAGATTTTAGTTCTCCGCCATCTACCTCCACCTTTATAATGCCTGCCGTTAAACCGGCTTTTTCCTTGCATCCTGTACAAGAGAGAGATTTAGCTAAAGAGTATCAGCCGCTGCCCCCTATGGCTAAGGTTCCCTTTAAAGAGGAACCTCAGCCTTCTTTCCATGTTCCTCTTACCCAAGAAAAACGTTCTTTTCCTCGTGTTTTGGCAACGATACCAGGTTATATTATTTTGGATGCTTACTCATTAGAAGCGTGGAAACAGGTATCCTCTGATACACTTTGCTTAGTAGATCAGAAGGCAGCACATGCTCGAGTGATTTTTGAAAATTTGCTGCAGGCACGCACTGGAAGTGCAGCTGTTCAATCTTTATTAATTCCTCATCATATCAATTTGCCTCCCTCGGAAGCAGCTGCGCTATCTACGAACCTAGATGATTTTGCGCGGATGGGAGTGCATATCCATGAAAGTGGGCCTCATAGCTTTATGATAGATGCTATCCCAGCTACATTCGGAAATATAGATCTTTCCAAATGGGTAGTAGACCTGTTAGATATGATGCACAACTTTCCGGAAGGTAAAATGAGGGATAAAGAAATGGAAAAACGCTTATCCGTAGCAGCAAGCCATGCTGCCGTCCATTACCGCAAGCGCTTGCAAACAGAAGAAGCTCAATCGCTAGTCAATCAATTGTTTGCAACCTCTATGCCTTTTTTTTGCCCTCAAGGAAAGTCTACTCTTGCTTTTATAAGCACCGAAGAGATATTTAGAAATTTTAAAGGGTAGTCTATGAATTTCCAAAATCGTCTAGCAAAAGTTAAAAAAATTCTTCATGATTCTAACCTTGAAGCTTTTCTTGTCGAGGATCCTACCAACCTTTACTATTTGACAGGGTTAGTCTTATCTGCGGGAAAGCTGCTTATTAAAACTAAAAGCCATTCTGCTCTTTTTGTGGATAATCGTTACTATGAATATTGTAAAAATCAAGCACCTGTGCCTGTTTATTTAAGTGATAAAACTTCTTTAGAAAGCGTGCTAGAAGGAATTAGTACGCTAGCCTTTGATGGCGAGACGATCTCCTATCAAACCTATGTAAGCATGCAAGAGAAGTTTAAAAATCTTAAATTGGTTTCTTTAAGTCACTCCCTTCAAAAAATTCGTGCTCTAAAAGATGCACAGGAAATAGCTATTCTTCAAGAGGCCGCCCAACTGGGAATGCAAGGATATGAATATATTAAAAGCCTTCTAAAAGAGGGGGTAAGAGAAGACCAATTGGCTGCCGAATTAGAGATTTTTTGGAAAAAAAAGAGAGCTCAGGGAGTAGCTTTTGATCCTATTATCGCTTTCGGAGCTAATAGTGCTTTACCTCATTATCGCCCAGCAGAGACAAAGTTAAGGGAAGGCATGACGGTGCTGTTTGATGTAGGCGTGAAATGGAAAGGTTACCACTCGGATTTATCTCGTACACTTTTTTGGGGTGAGCCGCCTGCTATCATGCGGAAAGTTTATGCAATTGTAGAAAAAGCTCAGCAACGAGCTATGGCGCTTTGTAAGCCTGGAATAACTTTAGGAGAATTAGATCGGGCAGCTAGGGATTACATCTCAGCGTGCGGTTATGGAGAGCATTTTTTACATAGCTTAGGCCACGGGGTAGGATTAGAAATCCATGAGTGGCCTTCGATCCGTGATAAAGAACCTTATCAGCAGCTACCGCTGCAAGAAGGGATGGTCATCACTATAGAACCTGGCATCTATCTTCCTGGTGTAGGAGGTGTGCGTATTGAAGACACCCTCCTAATTACTTCTACCGGCTATCAAGTCCTAGGCTCGTGAGGAGGCACGGGGTTCGATTCTTAAAGATTGGGCATATATATCCTTCTCGAATTGGTTTTTATCTGTTGGGGGTTGAAAGTACCAATCGCTTTCCTTTACCCCTGCTGATTTATCTTTGCTTGAGGGATGAGAAGTCTGTAATTTTGTAAGGTCATTGATTAAAGAATCTAACTTTTTTTCGTCCGTTTTTACATTCTCTTCAGCAACTTTGCTGTTTCTATCATTTTTTAGCTTGAATTTCTCCAGCATTCCCTCTAAATCCAGGGAGGAATTTTTCGAGTAAATTTCTTTGGCCACATGATAAAGCCACTCTGCAATCTCAATTTCTTTTTCTAAATTTTCTTTACTAAATTGTTCTTCAGAAGCAATAGCTTGGCCTGATTTTTCAGCTTGCTGGATTCTTTCGTTTATATCTTGTAGTTGTTGGTTTAGATAAGCTTTATGAGTTTCATAAGAAATGCCTGCTTTTTGCAACTGAATGTAATCGCCAAATTTTTCTACTTTTAAAGCATAGGAAAGTTCTAAACTTGCGTCACTCTTTTTATAAGAAAGTTTTAAAGAAGAAACGTTATTCAATTTAGCCTCATTAATTTCTTTGCTGATGCTTTCTATCTGTTTGTTTAGATTATTAATTTCGGCGGTTAATCCTTCTGGCGCTTCTTTAAATGAAGAAATGTATTTATCAATTTGGCGTGTTTCATTTAAATCTGCTTTAGACTTCATATATTTCTCTCCATCTAAAACAATTCTTGATAAGACCGTATGGATCATGGGAACGATGGATAAACTAGGGTTTTCCTCAGCAAATTCCATAGTTTTATTTAAAGAAAAGTAATTAGGATTGGAGAAGCTTTTTTCCAAATTTGCATATATATTCTTTGTTTGCCGTGGAAGGGCGGCAAAAGTTTTATGCAGCCGCTGCACACTTCCTTGATTTAATCCTAAAAAAATTGCCTGGGCAGTGGCAAAATCGCCATTTTTAAAAGCTTGATCGGCAATGCGAACATACAAATCAACCGCTTTAACACGCTCCCCTAAATTGTCTGTGTTAACAATTTTTGAGGTTGTAGAATTGCTGATCATATTTGACAACTTCACCCACTGATTTATATGGGGGCAAATCTCTGCATATTCTGATTTTTCTCTTGCACTCTCATTCTTTAAAAGTTCTTCTTTCGTTATATTTTTAAAAATATCTGCAAACAATTCTTTAGTTTGTGCAGCCCTTTCCTCCACCATCATGCGATTGGCTTCAGTGCTTTTAAAGGGGGCAGAGATTGTATGGCGGATGTTTTTTAAGGTGGCACTATTATCAATCTTGGCTTGCAGGCTACTTTTTACTTCGCTTGCCTTGCTTTGCGCTTTTTTAAAATATTGCACATTTTTATCTTTTAAACGCTCAGAAGCTACCTTGAAATTTTTAGAAAATTCTTCTCTTCTTTCTGAGGAGGTTACCTCTCTAAACGAGGAGACAGTAGATTGCTTGACCTTAAGGGCTGTCGTTTTTATGGAGCGAACAGAAGTTTCTTTAAACGTTGTCACTTTGTGGTTTAGCAGCGATTTAATTTCGCCTAATTTTTCTGCTGATCTATCTTTGTAGTCTCTAGCTTTTTCTTTAGCTTTTTGGATACCTTCTCGCGCATTAAAAAAAGCTTCTTGTCTTTGTTCTTTGTTTGTTAATCTTTTACTTTCTTCAAAGGTTTTCTTAGCAATAGAACTTATCTTGATGTTTGCAGTTTGAACAAGGGAGCTAGCTTTATCTAAAGTAAAAGGAATAATTCGATGGGCTTTAAGCTCGGAAGGGGTTGCTTCTGTTGATTGAGAAAGAGTTTTTCCTAAGGGAATAGACTCTAAGGAATTTTTTTGGCTATATATATGTCCAGTAGGAGAAACTTTTGGTTGGCCAGGAATAGCTGGCAAAGGTTTATTAGGAGGTAAGGGTCTAGCTGCTGAGGGAGTTGTTGCGAAATCGGAAGGAGAAAAAGGCTTGTTGGCTATAGAAGACATTTGCATACCTCATAATTAAAATCCTACTAATAGTTATTATAATATAATTATTAATTATTATTTAATTATAAATGCAAATAAAGCTTGTAAGTGAAGTGTTAATTAACAATTGTAAGCTGCAAGTTCTTAACTTTAAGCTTATTTTTTTTATTCCCTTAAAAAATTAAAAATTTACATTTTATCTAAATCTTTAAAAGGGTAA
Source organism: Neochlamydia sp. AcF84 (assembly GCF_011087585.1). Taxonomy (NCBI): domain Bacteria; kingdom Pseudomonadati; phylum Chlamydiota; class Chlamydiia; order Parachlamydiales; family Parachlamydiaceae; genus Neochlamydia; species Neochlamydia sp. AcF84. Next base: position 21,878 of record NZ_VJOT01000072.1, on the reverse strand, counting down.
ATATATTTTACGGGCAGCTTAAGCTTGTTATAAGGGTGAAAAAGGGGCGAATTTTAAACCGGACTAGGCCTAAAATGAACAATTTAGCATCCAATGGCCTCTTCAAGAATTTTACGATAAAATATATCATCAATAAAAAGCTGTTCTTATATTAATCTTATCCTATTAAAAACAGGGTTTTTAAATTTTCATGCTAAGCTTTAGACAAAAGATATTTTTTTCCTATCTCGTTGTATTTCTAGCCTTTCTTGCGGGTTTATATCCTTTTGCTACCCGTACAGTTCAGAAGATTGCTACCCAAGCTATGTATGATAGCTCTCAAGCTTTAATTGAAAAAATTCAGACAGCTCCTAATGATGAAGCTTTAATACGCCGTTTAAAAGAGCAAAAAGCTTTATTTTTTTTTCGTATTAGTGTCGTCAATAATGAGCGCAAGGTCTTGTATGATTCTCATACCAAAAGAATTTTAGGCCTGCGCTTTAACCAAGAATATATTGTGGAACATCCTGAAGTTTTAGAGGCTTTTAGAATCGGGCGTGGATATCATGAGGATTATTCGGAGCTATTAGGGCAAAAATTTGCCTATCTAGCGATTACTTTTGATTTCCATGGTAAGCCATATGTCTTACGTACAGCTTTTCCTTATAAGTATGTGACGGAGCTAACGCATGATTTTGAAAGAGGCGTAATTGCTTTGGCTGCAGCCATTCTTATGCTTTTTAGCTTGATGACCTGGTTTATTATTAATCATTTAACCAGTCCTATTCACCAAATTATCAAAGCAATCAATCCTTACCAGCAGGGAGAAACCCATGTGGTGCCTTTAATTGAATTAAATAGCCTTAGCAAAACAGATGAGTTTATCAAGTTGGCCGGCACTTTAAACTCTCTTTCCATAAGGGTTCAAAGCCATATCGCTAATCTTATACAGGAGCGAAATGAAAAAGAGGCTATTCTTGAATCGTTAGGAGAGGGGGTGATAGCAGTCGATGTCCATAGGGTGATCACTTATGCAAATAATATGGCTTGTAAATTGTTAGAAAATAATCGCCTAGTAGGTAGGTCTTTTAGCGATCTTTCTGATGAAATTCAACATGCTCAAACATTCCAAGCTCTTTTGCTCAATTGCCAAGCTCAAAATAAAGTGCTCACAGATGCTGTGCAAATTAAGCATGCTTCCCAACGATTATATTTAGATCTAGTAGCTGCTCCTAAAAAGGAGAATAGTGGCGCTATTGTCGTACTTCAGGATATGACTGCCCACTACAAACTTTTAGATATGCGTAAAGACTTTATTGCTAACGCTTCTCATGAGTTAAAGACCCCTATTACCATTATTCGGGGTTTTGCTGAAACTTTACATGATAATCCCGGTTTGCCACCCGAAACTTTTAAAGAAGTCACCTCCAAGATTGTAAGCAACTGTTTAAGAATGAATAATCTTATTAAAGATCTTTTAACCTTGACAGATGTGGAAAATTTACCCGAATCGCGTCTCATTCAGTGTGATGTGCATGAAATTATTAAAAATTGCTGCGAATCGGTTAAAGAGGTGCATCGCCATGCTCAAATTATGATTGAAAGGCCTAGTGATCAAGAGATGACTCTTGAAGCAGATCCTCATCTATTAGAACATGCCTTTATTAATCTTATCGATAATGCTGCTAAATATTCGGTTGCCCCTCCCCAAATCACCATTTATCTTCAAGCCGAGGAAGACAAAATTATAGTAAAAGTTGCCGATAAGGGCATCGGGATTCCTGCTACCGATCTGGAACATATCTTTCAACGTTTTTATACAGTGGATAAGGCTCATTCTAGAAAAATGGGAGGCTCTGGCTTAGGGTTATCTATCGTAGAGACCATTGTAGAAAAGCATTTTGGCCATATTGCTGTTCAGTCAGAAATCGGCGTAGGAACGGTTTTTACCGTTAAGTTGCCTATTAATCGGCACCTACTATCCCCTTTAAAGCATGGGTAGTTAAAACAAACCTGTTGTGGTATTTTATTAAAGCGAATTTATATCTGTTAACGACCTTCTCTCTTTACCCTTTTTTTACAATCCCTTATATGTATTAACAACACTTTTAACAAAAGACAAACAATGCTGTTGACAGATATTTCAGCTTTAGCCGCTACTATAGGTAAAGCTAATGAAAAGTTTATGCTTGCCCGCCAAGAGATGGGCAAAGCTATCGTGGGGCAACACGAAATGGTTAACTACTTGCTGATAGCTCTTTTAGCTAATGGCCACGTGCTCTTAGAAGGCCTGCCTGGCTTAGCAAAGACTTTAGCTGTCACTACTTTAGCGAAAGTAGTTAATTGTGAATATAAACGCATACAATTTACCCCAGACCTTTTACCTGCCGATTTAGTGGGTACTTCAATCTACAACTTTAAGGAAGAATCTTTCTCCGTTAGCAAAGGCCCAGCTTTTACGCATATCTTATTGGCAGATGAGATTAACCGTGCGCCAGCAAAAGTGCAATCGGCTCTTTTAGAGGTGATGCAAGAGCGTCAAATCACTCTTAACGGTCAAACTTTTCATTTGCCAGAGCCTTATCTGGTGCTGGCTACAGAAAATCCTATTGAACAAGAAGGGACTTATCCTTTACCTGAAGCGCAAACGGATAGATTTATGTTAAAAGTTACCATGGATTATCCCTCCAAAGAAGAGGAAAAAGAAATTTTAAAACGCATGGCAAATTTAGGTTCTTCCATAAAAGTTAAGCCCATATTAACGATAGAAGAAATTCTTAACGCTCGTAAAATAATTAATGAAATTTATATGGATGATAAGATTACCAACTATATCTTAGATCTAATTTTTGCTACCCGCTACCCTAGCCAATATGGCCTTGATCTTCAATCTTTATTGCTCAACGGCGCTTCGCCACGGGCAAGTATTGCTCTTTGCGTTGCTTGCAAGGCTAATGCTTTCCTTGAAGGCCGCGCTTATGTGGTGCCTCAAGATATTAAAAAAATTGCCCCTGCAGTCTTAAGACACCGTTTACGCCGTTCTTATGAGGCAGAAGCCGAGGATGTGTCCACTGATGAAATGATTGAGCGCATTCTAAAAACTGTTCCTGTACCTTAAGCTTGTTAGTAGCCCATGGTTGAGTTTAACGTAGCTCTTTATAAGAAAATTTATCGTCTTCAAATCCAAACGACTCAGCTAGCTAATGATCTGCTGGCAGGAGCCTATCGCTCGGCTTTCAAAGGGCAAGGTATGGAATTTGAAGAAGTGCGCGAGTATCAGGCAGAGGATGATGTTCGTTCGATCGATTGGAATGTTACCGCCCGCATGAATCGTCCTTTTGTTAAAAGCTTTCGCGAAGAGCGAGAGCTGACTGTCATGCTCTTGGTGGATATATCGGCTTCTACGCGCTATGGTAGCACTTCTTCTTTTAAAAATGATTTAATCGCAGAAATTAGTGCTTTGCTAGCCTTCTCAGCTATTAAAAATAATGATAAAATAGGGCTTATTCTTTTCTCCAATCGAGTAGAGAGATATCTGCCTCCCGCTAAGGGAACGCGGCATGTTTTACGCCTAATCCGTGAAATTTTAGCTTTCAAACCTAAAGAGCATGGAACTGATTTGGCTGCTGCCCTGGCCTATTTAGGGAAGATTCAAAGGCGGCCAGCTGTCTGCTTTTTGCTCACCGACTTTATATGTCCTAAGCCTTATGCCCATGAGTTGGCTCTAGCAGCTAGGCGGCACGACTTAATTGCTCTAGCTCTAATAGATGCTTATGAAATTTCTTTCCCTTCTTTTGGATTAATCCACTTAACTGATTTAGAAACAGGCACTAGCTTTACAGTAGATAGCTCTAGTAAACTTTTCCAGAAACAATTTGCTTATCAGGCTAAGGCTCGAGTAGAATCTTATCGTACTCTATTAATAAAAAACGGGGTAGGTTTAGTAGAACTAGATACCGATCAACCTTATGCATCTCTTTTACGTAAATTTTTTAGAATGCGCGCGAGGAAAAGGCGATGAACGGCTGGTTTTTTTTGTGGGTGCTGCTAGGCTTTTTCTCTCCCTTTGTTCAAGGCAGAGCTGACGAAAGCGGATTTAAGGTAGTGATCACGCCTTCGGCTTCAACCCTTTCTATTAATGATTTTCTTACAGTCAATCTAGAATTAACTTTTCCGGCTGGATATCAGCTCGATTTAAAAAAACTGCAGCAGAATCTTCTTAGAAGCAGCAGCTTTTATGAGCATCCTTTTGCTCTCGTGGAGATGAAAACAGAAAATCCTCAAGAACATGCTAAAGGAATATTTTCTCAAGAAATTGTGTGTGTATTACGGCCGCTACGCTTGGGAGAGCTATTCCTTACTTTTTACGATATCGATTTTATAGCAGAAAAGAAGAAGGCTCCTTTAAAAAAGATTGTAAGCGAGCTTTATCTTATTAAGGTCACCGCCCCAGAAATAGCTTCCCAAAACCCCGAAGATTTTGCATCTTTGCTGACTTTTGAAAAGAAACTTCCTATGGAACTAAGTGAGGAAAATCAAAAGCTTTTATGGAATAATCCTTCCTTGCAAAAGCAAGAGGTCGAAAGGAATGTAAAGCAAATGCATGAGAAGCAGCTACCATGGATACAAATAGGATGCTTTGTCCTCATCAGCTTCTATCTTTGCTTTTTCCTAAAATCTTTTTCTGTTAAAAAGCCTTTAACATCTAAACAATTAGCAAAGATTGCAAAGAAATTAGCTTTAGCAGAACTTAGGCAGCTGCGAAGTAGACAATTACCCGCTAAAGGGCTTTTTGACAATTTTTATGTGCATTTAACTGATACTTTAAGAGCTTATATTCAAAAAAAATATCATATTCCCGCAGCCACGCGCACAACTCCCGAATTTTTAGCAGAGATGGCCCAAAGTCGGTCTTTTTCCAGCTCCTTTCGTCAGCAGCTGGCACTCTTTCTTCAGCAGGCTGATAGAGTCAAATTCGAGCGTTACCATCCTCACATCGAAGAATGTGAGATTGCCTATAAATTAGCTATCCAATTTATCCAAGATGATGCTCTTTAATTTTTTTTATTTAAAATCTCCTCCCCTAGGGCTATTTTTATAAATTATCCTATAAATAGCAAAAGAAAAAAGCATTCAAAGAAGCTTAAAATCAGAGAATGTTTGCAGAAAAGTCAAGGAATGTGTAATAATTTCGACTTGCGATTTATCATAAGGATAATCGTACCTGCAAATCGTTTTAGGAGAACCAATGGCTCGTTACACAGGTAATAAAAACCGCGTTGCCCGACGTTTCGGTGCAAATATTTTCGGCCGCACACGCAACCCTTTGCTGCATAAACCCAATCCCCCTGGTATGCACGGAGCGCGCCGCCGTAAAAAATCAGATTATGGCTTACAACTCGAAGAGAAGCAAAAACTTAAAGCTATCTACGGTATGCTTAGTGAAAAGCAGCTCGTTGCTTATTACAAGCATGCTTTTAACATGGCTGGTAACACTGCCCAGCACTTTGCAGAACTGCTAGAGTGTCGCTTGGATACGATTGTTTATCGCCTTAAACTTGCTTCCACTATTTTCGCTGCCCATCAGCTTGTTTCCCATGGTCATATTCTCGTGGATGGCAAAAAAGTTGACCGTCGCTCTTTCCAAGTACGACCTGGTATGGTGATTACTGTAAGAGAAAAGTCTCGGCCCATGAAAGCGATTCAACAGTCTTTAGATAATCCTTCTCGCTCTGTCCCTGATTATCTTTCTTTTGATAAAGAAAACTTTGGTGGACAGCTGCTAGCGATGCCTACACCCGAGCAGATGCCTTGGCCCATTGAAATCAAATTGCATGAAATCTGTGACTTTTTAGCGCATTCTACCTAAAAGAGTTGGAATATAAAGTAATAAGCCCTGGTTTAAGTTGTCTTAGGCTAGGGTTTTTTTATTATTTCTTTTTGTTCTAGCAAACCTTTTTGCTTCCAAGCTTCGGGATCTATTCTTTATTCTTAAGCTAAACTTTTTGATGCTCTTTTCAGCAAAAACATGTAACACGCCTTCCATTTAATCCCTCCCATTTTTTAGATAGCCTAAGCTAATGGGAAGGTAATAATTGCTTTCTTACAAACATGGTAGGTGCATTATTAAATTGATAAAAAAGCAACATTCTTTATTTATTGTTTATCTTTCAATCGGTTGCAATTCATGCTTTTTTTAAATATAAATTTGCCAAGTAATTATTATAAATGAGAATGCCTAGGATAATAAAAGAGAGCCGTGGTTAAAACGATTATAACTTGTCAAAATTTTTATGAAGCATGTGCTTCATCTGCCTATTGCGTACAAGAGAGGCGAAGAAAAGAAATTTAAGGGGCAGTCTGGAAAACTTCCACAGCCTATATTTTGGATCATTTAAAGCTATCTTAGTAGGAAGGGTTGTTAGTTGATTATCCTTTAAAGACATCCTTTTTATCTTATAGCTGTCTTATTTTTGCATAAAATGTAATCAAGAATTAAGAGGACTTTCGCTTCGATGGATCTTTAAAATATCGTCAACTTGCAAAAGGTAGCTTGCTCCCACTAGACTGAACAAGAAAGTGAGCGCTTGTAGAGCGAATAGACTAAGCTGCTGTAGCGAGCTTCTAGTTTGTAAGAATACACTTTCTTTTCCTAGCATCCATGAACTTTCAGCCAACCAATAATGAGAAAAAGTCAAACTTGCAAGCATGGCAAGTAAGCTTACGCAGCTGATTTTCCAAATACTTGTTTTTAGCTTAGGGGAGAAAACATAACCACTTTTTTCTTCTAGCTTGTATAGCAGCAGAAACATATTCATCCATGCACTAATGCTTGTTGCTAAAGCTACGCTAGCAGCACCCCTTTCAAAAACAAAAACAAGCAAAAGATTGAGTATCAAATTTAACAAAATAGAAGCTATAGAGATTTGCGTAGGGATTTTATAGCTATCCTGCGCATAGAAAGCAGGGACTAAAATAAGCACGAGCGACATAGGAAATAAGCCTAATCCATAAGCCCCTAAGCATAGAGCCGTATTAGCAACGGCTAGCTGATTAAAGCCTCCATGTCCATAGATGAGGGTAATGCTGCTAGTGCCTAAGGCAAAAATAGCTGTGCTAATGGGTAGCATTAACGCTACACTTTTGCGTAGGGAAAAGTCTAAGAATTTGTTAAACAGCTGTTTATCGCCATTTTTAATGGCTCGAGCAAGAGGAGGTAGGGTAGCTGCCGCGATAGCTAGGCTAAATAGAGCTAAAGGAAGCTGTTGAAGGCGCATAGCATACCATAGGTAAGCAGGTCCTGCAGCATCTGCATAGCGTGCAAAAACAGCATCTAAAGCATTATTGATTTGCGCAGCGCCTACACCAATGATTCCCAGACTTAAAGGACTTAATAAGGAAAGTATATCCTGGGAAAAAATATTTTTAAAGGGGCTTGCAAAATTTCTTCCTAGAGCTTTTAAGCAGTGCTTAGTCTGATGCAGCGTAACAGTCCATTGAGCTAGACAGGCTAGATTCACAAAGAGAGTTAACCAACGCATAGCTTCTTTAGAAGGTAGGTTTTTTAGACATAAAATCCCTACAATCCATAAAAGATTAAAAGCTACAGGCGCTACACCTGCCGTAAAAAAGCTTTTCTCACACTGTAACAAGGAAGCATTGATACCATACAGGCAAATGAAAATGAGACTTGGCATCATTAATAGGGTTAGCTGAGCAATTTCAGCATTTCCTTCCTCTAGGTTGGCCCACATAAGAACGCCCCAAAGCAGGGCCATGGTTAGAATCACAAGGATAGAGAGAAGGATACTTAAAGCTAACGTTAAACTGCGAAAAAAAGCAGCCGCTCTTTGAGGGTCTTGATGGCGTAGTTTTTCAAATTGGGGAATAAAAGCACTTTGCAAAGCTCCTTCGCCTAAAAGCCGACGCAGCAGATGAGATAAGCGGAAAGCGACTAAAAAAGCTGCTATGGATGGTTGCGTGCCAAAAGCAGAAGCCATAGTTATATCTCTTACCATACCCGCCATACGGCTTAGCATCGTTCCGCTAAAAAAACGCTTTGCTGAACGGATAATGCTATGGGTAGAATCTGTCATGGCCCTATTCGTTTGGGTTAAAGAAAAATATCATTGATAAATAAACAAAAGAAAGCAAGGGTAGATTGAGGGTTACGCATGCATAAAGAAGCGCGTTTCTTAATTAGAGCTCTTTTTCATAGGGTTAAAATAGCTCAAGCTATTTTAAACAGCAAGCTAGCTTTTCTTTAAATTTAGAACCTACAGTTGCTGCTACTTTTCTTGTCAACAACCAGCTGGGCTGTTATGATGGCGTGCTTATAAAATTGGAAAGAAGGGGAGAGTCGATGACAACAAAAGCTGAAAATCTTCTCATAGGAGCTCATACTTCGGCAGCTGGGGGAGTACAGAATGCTTTATATGAGGGACAAGAGATAGGAGCGACTACTATTCAGCTCTTTACCAGTAATCAAAGACAATGGAATGCAAAACCTTTAATGCCAGAGGTGATCGATGCTTGGTATGCGGCACTTAAAGAAACTCATTTGCAAAAAATTATGAGCCATGCTAGCTATATGATTAACCTGGGGGCACCGGATCCAGAAAATTTGAGAAAAAGTCGTGAAGCTTTTGGCCTTGAGATCGAGCGTTGTTTAAAGCTAAGTATTTCTTTTTTAAATTTTCATCCCGGTGCCGCGATTGATAGAGACCCTCAAGAATGCTTAGACAGAATTGTGGAAAGCTTGTTAACTTATGAGTCTCTTCTCCAAAGGGGGGATACTCGCTTACTTTTAGAAAATACTGCAGGGCAAGGGTCGGCAGTTGGCTGGCGTTTTGAGGAGCTAGCCTATATTATAGACAAAGTAGAAAATCGCCTGCCTATAGGTGTCTGCCTAGATACTTGCCACCTTTTTGCTGCCGGTTATGATTTGAGTTCGACTTTAGCTTGTGAGGAAACGTTTAAAAAATTTGATCAATTGGTGGGTTTTAAACATCTATATGCCTTTCACCTTAACGATTCACTTAAAGGTTTAGGCTCCCGTGTAGATCGGCATCAATATCTGGGTAAAGGACTGATTGGCATAGATTGCTTTAAATTTTTAATGAATCATCCTCCAACTCAAGCGATGCCTAAATACCTTGAGACTCCCAAAGACCCCCTTATATGGAAGACTGAAATTCAAATGCTACGAGACTTTGTAAAATCATGAGGCTATTATTATGCGCATAAAAATTAGACAACTCAAATACCCGGCTTCTGGAGTTCCTTCATTATTAGGACAAGAGGTGACGATTAAAGGTTGGGTGCGAACGGTTCGCAATCAAAAAACTTTTTCCTTCGTTGAAGTTAACGATGGATCCACCCTCTCAAACTTTCAAGTTATTTTGAATCCAGATTTACCTGACTATGAGAAGATTCTTGGCCATCTATCTACCGGTGTATCGGTGGCTGTAACTGGCAAGATTGTAGAAAATCCTGGTAAAGATCAAGCCTGGGAAATGCAAGCTAAGTCTTTAACTATCATTGGTGCATGCGATCCAGAAACCTACCCTTTACAAAAAAAACGCCATTCGTTTGAATTTTTGCGATCGATTGCTCATCTTCGTCCTCGCACGAATACTTTAGGTGCTATCACTCGCTTAAGAAATAGCTTAGCCTTTGCTACCCACCTTTTTTATCAGCAAAAAGGCTTTTTATATTTACATACACCCATCATTACCGCCTCTGATTGCGAGGGGGCGGGAAAAATGTTTCGGGTTACAACAATGGAGCCTAGTGCTCATCCGCGTCTTCCTAATGGGCAGATCGACTACTCCCAAGACTTTTTTGGTAAGCCTGCTTATCTCACTGTTTCTGGCCAGCTCAATGGCGAAATTTACGCCTGCGCTTTATCGGATGTTTATACCTTTGGACCCACTTTTCGCGCTGAAAATTCTAATACCTCCCGTCATTTAGCAGAGTTTTGGATGATTGAGCCAGAAATGGCTTTTGCCGACATTAATGACAACATGGATAATGCAGAAGAGTATCTTAAATTTGTTCTTAAGTATGCTTTAGATAATTGCGCAGAGGATATGGAGTTTTTTGACAAGCATGTTTCTACGGGATTAATTGAACGTATGCAGCATGTCATTAATACCCCTTTTGAACGGGCCACCTATTCCTATGCGGTACGCATTCTTGAGAAATCAGGCAAAAATTTTGAGTATCCTGTGAAATGGGGTCTAGATTTGCAATCCGAGCATGAGCGTTATTTGGCAGAAGAATTTTTCGCCAAGCCTGTTATACTCACGGATTATCCTAAGCAGATTAAAGCTTTCTATATGCGTGATAATAGCGATAATAAGACAGTGGCAGCTATGGATGTTCTTGTACCTAAAATAGGGGAAATCATAGGTGGTAGCCAAAGAGAAGAGCGTTTAGATGTGCTAGAACACAAGCTTAAAGCAGGTGGCTTATCACCCGATGATTATTGGTGGTATCTTGAGCTACGTAAATATGGTACTGTCCCCCATGCCGGGTATGGCGTAGGATTTGAGCGTCTCATTCAGTTTGTCTCTGGCATGGATAATATACGGGATGTTATTCCTTTTCCTCGTTACCCTGGTAAAGCTGAATTTTAAAGTTTTCTAAAGCTGTTTACAAACCTTTGAAATAAAAAAATTTGTAAACAGCTCTAACTTTAGAATAGTGGTGTATAAAGCTTTTAGCTTTTTCTTTTTTCAGAAAGGTTCTTATGTTTATCATTAATGATTATGCAATCAAAAAATAAAATGCTCTGCTCAATCTGACCCGGGTTGTGTTGTAAGTAATAGGAGAGTAGGCGATAAGAGGGTTCTTTCACATTTAAAAACTATAAAATTTAATCTACTTAAACAAAAATATGGGCAAGCTAGGGAAAAAAATTCACTTACCGCCTACGTAATTAGCCCGCTTATAACCAAGCTTTGGTGTTGAGAGAAAGCCTAGCTTTATGATTCTAAGGATAAAGCCATCAAAGGATGAAGGAAAACATGGGCAAGAAGGGGGGCTCAAGAATTTTCTCCGCTGAATCCATCCTAGGCGTGTTGATGATCAAAGCTATTTATCATTTGCCTTTAAGGGCTTTTCTAAGAATTTTTTTGTTGCTGATTGCTCTGCTAGCTTTCAAGGCTGCCTGTTGCTTGTGATACCCTGATCTGTAAGGAATGCTAAAGAGCTTTGACAAGAAATTAACGGAGAGAAATTTCTACCAGCACGGCATTTAATTTAATTGCATAGCCTTTACAAGAAGATAAATTTATGTACAAACGTTTAGTAAGCTTTGTTAGAACTAGTGCCCCAAGTGATCTTAGTGGTTGCTAAAGCATTAAGTCAGTGTCTTTTACCTTTATTCCTAAAGAGAGTAAAGGGTATGTATGCTATTGCCCCCTTGAGTAACTATTAAATTATATTAATTTATAGAACTACTTGATGATATCTCTACAAAAAGGTGTTATTGTTTTCTTTTTAAGAAGATTTTTGTATGATAGAGGTATTAAAAATTAACCAACAATAGAGGGTTCATGCTAATAAATTCTTTATCTAGAGCTTGCTTATCTATTGATCGAGGCGCTGACTACATACCTATCGTCAGCACGGTGACTAATTTAGTCGATATCTTTCAAAAAGTTGTTGTTTTACCTTTTAAGCAAAAAGAGAATATATCCAAAAACGTCTATTACACTCACCTTGATCAAAAAAGCTTTAGACGGTGCTTAATTTTGTTAGTTCCTGTGCTAGGAAATATACTTGTAGGCATTTATGATGTAGTACGCAATAAGGAAAAGAAAGCTTTGTTAGCTAATGTTCAAAAGAATGGCTTAGCTCTTAAGGATGGTAGTGACACGCTTAAAAGCGATAGAGATGTCGTTCTTGCCGCTGTTCAGGAAAACGGTTTGGCACTTAAGTATGCTAGCAAACAGCTTCAAAACGATAAGAAAGTCGTGCTTGCCGCTATTCAGGAAAACGGTACGGCGCTTAAGTATGCTAGCAAACAGCTTCGAAACGACAATGAAACCGTGCTTGCCGCTATTCAGGAAAACGGTTCGGCGCTTAAGTATGCTAGCAAACAGCTTCGAAACGACAAGGAAGTCGTGCTTGCCGCTGTCCAGCGTAGTCACTTGGCGCTTAAGTATGCTAGCAAACAGCTCCGCAACGCTAGGGAAGTCGTGCTTGCCGCTGATAATCGAAAATGGCTGGGTACTTATAGGCTTTACCAACAGGCTTAAAAAATGCTAAGGAATTACTTCGTGTCACTTTTCAGCAAAAAAGTGGGATGTTTGGTGATATTAGCGCAGTGCTTGACATCGTTCTACGTTTTTCAGCATTTGATAGGCTTATAGCTTTTTAGGCAAGCCGATGCACTAAGAAACAGCTTACAAATGGAAGCGTTGAAAGATAAAGAAGATGGTATACTAAACTATCGATGAGGCAGAATTCCTAAAGAGAGGATTTATTTAAGGAGGTATGCTTTGCAAGAAGCTAGACCTCTAATGATAGATGCACGAATATCTCCCTTAAGCCATTTTAGAAATGTTGGCAAAAATAGACCTTACTGGCGGTAAAAGCCTCAAGCGAAAGGCCGTTACTATTATTATCAAATACAAATACCCCTAAGCATATGCAGGCAGCCACCCCTGTAGAGTTAAGCTGAATTTAATGCATTTATAGCCAGCATGGTAGCTGTTTATGCAAAGCTGGGAAGATTTACGCCAAGATTTATGTTTCTCATTAATTTTGCTCTGGCGTTAAAATATTTTACTAATTAAATATTGTTTAGGAAACGCTGCATTTTTTATGCAGGGAATTTATGTTGCGGGAAAAAAAAGTTTAGACATAATCTAAGATATAATTTTTTTATGAAAAACTTATGAATTATATCTACCACAATGCACCCCTAATCAAGCATATTCTTGAATCTCAAGATAGTATGTTTTTTTTATCCACAGCGTTATCTCATTTAAGGAAAAATCCCCCTCCCTTAGAAACAAAAGCTTATAGCAAAGAAGTTAGCTCTCCATCTACAAGAAATGTTGAATTAATCGATCGTTTAAAAGCTCGCATTGCAATTCGTAAGAAAAAACTAGTCCCTGTAAGCAGCTTATCACCTACAGAGGTTTGCACGATTTGCAAAAAAGCTGTTGATATATTGCAACAGTATCAGAAAGAGCGTTTATGCCCTTTATGTTTAAATAGAACCATTAAGAAAATGAGAATAGAAGATATTCTTAATTAAGAAGCAAAAGGGTGTATTGAGCTTTTTAAGGCAGCAAAAGCTTAGCTTATCCAACGCTCTACAATAGGAAAACAGCGGCCTGTTAAGAAGGCCTTCTCAGAAACACGTAAGGCAGGAGGTGACTGACGACGCTTGTATTCATTTTGGTGAATTTTTCGGATAAGCTCTTCTATTAATTTCAAAGGATAATCAAAATTTTTAGCAATACTTTCAGAGGACTGGCCCTCTTCTACGTAAGCTTGTAAAATATGATCGATTGTTTCATAAGGAGGAAGGGAGTCTTGATCGATCTGGTTAGGCCTTAGCTCCGCAGAAGGGGGCTTATCAAGCGTGCTTTGCGGAATGATGATCTGGTGGCGATTAATCCAGTGAGCTAGAGCATACACATCCCTTTTTAAGACATCGCCAAGAACTGCTAAAGCTCCACACATATCCCCATAAAGAGTGGAATAGCCCATTGCCAGTTCACTTTTATTTCCTGTGTTCAAAACCATAAACCCAAGTTTATTGGAAAGAGCCATGAGAAGCATCCCCCGTATCCGTGCTTGTAAATTTTCTTCCGTATGATCGATCGGTAGTGCTCTAAATTGGGGCTCTAATAATTCCAAATAGCTTTGAAAAGGTTTTTCAATGCAGATTTGCCGATAAGTGATGCCTAAGTTCTGTGCTAATGCTTGGGCATCATCTATGCTGCCAGGAGAGGAATAACGGGAGGGCATGCTGACTCCCATCACATTTTTAGCGCCCAATGCCTTTGCAGCAATACAAGCCACTACAGCCGAATCAATACCACCGGATAGTCCTAGGCATGCTTTCTGAAAGCCTGATTTGTGAAAATAATCTTTTAATCCTAGGATAAGAGCTCTATAAAGCTCTTCAGTAGCTACTTTGTTAGGATAAACAGGGGGAGATGAAGCGTTTAGATCTATTAGCAGCCAATCTTCTTCAAACCCTTTGGCGAGATGTACGAGTTCTCCCTTAGCATTTAGGTGTTGGCTGTAGCCATCAAAAATTAAGCTATCATTGGCTCCTACTTGATTACAGAAAATAAGGGGGCAACGTAATGCTTTAGCCGCTTCAGAACAGACTTTCATGCGATTAGCAAATTTGGAGAGGCTAAAAGGGGAGGCAGAGAGATTGAGCAAAAATTCCGGCTTTAAAGGAAGGAGCTCTTCAATAGGATTCCTATGATAAGAAGTTTCTGCAACAAGAGCGCTATGCTGCCAAATATCTTCGCACACAGTAATGCCAACCCTTTTACCCTTTAAATTCCATATTTTTATGCTTGTTGCAGGTTCAAAATAGCGTCTTTCATCAAAAACATCGTAGGTGGGTAGAAGAAATTTATCTTGAAATCCGACAATTTCCTGATTTTGAATAATTGCTGCGCTATTAAACAAGCGCTTTTCTCTACGATCAGGATTAGGTCGGGGAAGACCTACGATGGCGATAATGTCTATACAAGCTTTACGGATTTTGTCCAGCTGCAACAAAACTTGTTCCATGAAATGTGGGAGTAAAAGCAAATCTTGAGGTGGATAACCAGTTAGCGTCAATTCAGGGAATAAGATAAGATCTGCCGCTATCCTTTTACCATGGGCTATAGCCTGCAAAATTTTGTCAGTATTTTCTTTTAAAGCACCGATGGTAGGATTGATTTGCGCAGCAAGTATTTTCATTTTAATAGAATAGGGTGTTAGCTTCCAAAATCATCGAGAACAATGCTTTCACGAGGAACGCCATAATCCTCTAAAAGCTTAAGAACACTTTTATTATGCAAAGGAGGGCCACAGACATAGAACAAACATTCTTCGGGCGCTTCCATAAACTTTAACTGGCCTATTTCAAAAGCTTTAAAGAGGTAATTTGTTTTTACAGGATCATTAGCGGGCCAACCAGCTTCAAGATCACTAGGAAGAGGTTCAGAAAGAACTAAATGATAGTGAAAGTTGGAAAATTCTTTTTCTAGCTGTTCATAGGCAGCTTGATAAATATTTTCTTTTAAAGAGCGCGCTCCATACCATAGGGTTACCTTACGGTGCGTCTGTTCTGTCTTGAATAAATGCATGATGTGACTACGTCCAAATGATGAGCCAGCACCCCCGATAAGAAATATAAGTTCACGGTTATCTTGGATCATAAAGGATTCGCCATAAGGTCCTGAAAGCTTGATTTTATCCCCTGCTTTTAAATTAAACGTATAGCTAGAGCAGATTCCCCAAGGAGTTTTTTCTGCTAGCTTTCCAGCGATAAAAGGGGGAGTGGCAATGCGAATATTAAATCGTAAAGTTCGGCCTTCTGCCGGGTAGGAGGCCATAGAATAGGCGCGAATAACCTCTTCAGAACCTGTAGGTAGATAGCTAAAGTCAAGATAATGTCCTAATAACCCAAATTTTTCCCAGTCTTCATGGTATTGAGGATGCATGGTGTTTTTCCAGCTCTCTGTGTTCGCTTTGAAAGGAGGCACATGAAATTGCAAATATCCTCCTGAGCGATAAGGTACTTCTTCTCCTTCAGGAAGCTCTACGATTAATTCTTTAATAAAAGTGGCCACATTTTGATTGCTTATCACCGTGGCAGACCATTCTTTGACGCCAAGTGCATCAGCCTCAACATGCAGATGCAGATCGTTTTTGACTTTAGCTTGGCATGATAAGCGCCAACCCTCTTTCAATTGCTTCTTAGTAAAAGTGCCTTTGTCAGTCTCTAAAGGTTCATTAGCGCCTTCTAAAATTTGCACCCGGCATTGCTTGCAGGTTGCTTTGCCTCCGCAAGGAGAGGGAATCGGAATACCATTGGAGCTTAAAGCTAATAAAAGTGTACTTCCTCCGGCTACTGTTTTAGTGAGAGAAGGATCTTCGTTAACTTTAATGGTGCAAGCTTCACTGCTAACAAATTTAGCACGGGTAAATAAAATGATCCCCGCAAGACCGGTGCCGATTATGACAAAAGCTAGAATGGCATAGGTCACAAGAAAAATGTCGATGCCTCCTAGGGAAGCTATCGTGAAGTTAAATAATGAATCCATAAGGCTTACTCGCTTGGCTATTTTTAGGTATAGCTTGCATACTCATTTAACAGCAACTAATAAAACATCTCTCTTCAAGCAGAATAAAGAACTACTCTTCCCCTAAAAAAGGAAATTCTTTATGCTTTTCTTTTTTAAATCATACAATTTCATAGGGATTTAGACATGATCAAAAAGAATCTTGAAATTCATAGCGAAAATATTTTACCTATCATCAAAAAATGGCTCTACTCTGATAAAGATATTTTTGTTCGCGAGCTTGTTTCTAATGCTTGCGATGCTATTCGAAAAGTTAAAGTTTTACGTGAACAAGAACAGATACAAGCTAACGATGAAGACTTTAAAGTAGAAATTCAAATTGATAAGGATAGTAAGACTATAAAATTTATCGATAATGGCATTGGAATGGATGCCGAAGAGGTGCAAAAGTATATCGCACAGATTGCTTTTTCAGGAGCAGAAGAATTTGTCCATAAATATAAAACCAATGAAGAAAAAGATCAATTTATTGGCCATTTTGGATTAGGATTTTACTCAGCTTATATGGTAGCAAGTAAAGTAGAGATCAATACTCTTTCTTATAAAGAAGGCGCAGAGCCCGTTTTTTGGTCATGTGATGGCTCTTCTGAGTATACAATAGAAAAAGGCAGTCGCGCTACCCGAGGTACAGAGATTACGCTTTTCGTGGATAAAGATAATGAAGAGTATTTGGACGACTATCGCCTTAAGCAAGTGATGCTTCACTACTGTTCATTTTTACCTTATCCCGTCTATTTAGGCACCACCCATATTAATACCCAAGAACCTTTATGGATCAAAAATCCCGCTGATTGCACGCAGAAAGATTACCTAGATTTTTATCATCATCTTTACCCTATGGAAGAAGATCCTCTTTTTTGGGTGCATCTTAATGCCGATTATCCCTTTCACCTTAAAGGAATCCTTTACTTTCCCAAAGTGCGTAGAGATTACGACAATGAAAAAAATACGGTCAAATTATACTGTAGCCGGGTTTTTGTATCAGACAATTGCAAAGATGTAATTCCTAACTATCTGATGGCCTTGCGAGGAATCATTGATAGCCCTGACATTCCTTTAAACGTTTCACGTAGCTACTTGCAGGTTGATCGTACAGTCCGCCAGCTCTCAGGACATATTGCCAAAAAAGTATTTGATAGCCTGGCCACGCTTTATCGCAATGAAAGAGAGCGCTTTGTAGCAAGCTGGGAAGATATTTCTATTGTAGTCAAGCTAGGGATATTAGAAGACGATAAGCTATATGAGCGCGTAAAAGATTTTCTTATCTGGAAAACTGTTGAGGGCGAGTGGATTACCGCCCAGGAATATTTAGATCGCTATCGCGAAAAAACAGCAGAAAAGATCTATTATACAAAAGATGAACAGCATATGAGCTCCCTACAGGCTTTGTATAAAAATCAGGGAATAGGAATTCTATGTGCCAATCATCCGGTGGATGTTTATGTAATGCAACATTTAGAAAGGCAGCTAACTCCCGTTGTTTTCCAACGGGTAGATGCTGCTTTGGCTGAGCATATTGTTGATAAAGAGCGTGAAAAAACCATTCTAGATGCTAGCGGAAAAACTGAGGCCGCTAAGCTTGCCGATTTTATTCGTGCCAAATTAAAGGATGACAAAATCGAAGTAGAAGCTAAAAGCTTAGCTAGCAATGCCTTACCAGGTTTTATTCTGCAGGATGAAAATCAACGTCGTATGCGTGATTATATGGTAGCTATGAATCCTAAAGAAGGAGCCTCCCAGTTTGCGCATTTAGGTAAGAAAACCTTCGTAGTAAACACCAACAATGTTTTAATAAATGCCATTTACAAGCTAGAACCTAAAAATTCTGAGCTTGCGTCTGCATTAGTTAAAGAAGCTTATGAGTTGGCGCTTTTGTCTCAGCGCGAGATGGATCCTTCTTTACTAGAGGACTTTATTTCAAGGACAGTACATATTTTAGAAAAATTAGCGCAGGAAGTGACTCAGGAAGTGGGTCAGGAATAGCTATATGCAAACGTTCCTATTGGTCTTGAGCTGTTGCTTTATTTTTCTATTTCCATGTTCAATGTGGGCAGATGAGGAGATTTTGAGTATTTATTTAACTTGGCAACATCATCCCCAGTCGACCATGAATGTTTGCTGGATAACTCCTCAAGCGCAGACTCAGGATTTCATTGAATACCAGAGGGAAGGAGAAGAGGTATGGCATAGGGAGAAGAGCCAACATAGACCTATGCCCGCTCAGCTGCCTCATTTGATTCATCGTGTGGAGCTAGTAGATCTAATGCCATCTACTAGCTATCATTTTCGCCTAGGTGCAGATAAACACATTTACAAGTTTCGTACGATGCCAGCAGAATCCAATCTTCCTATCCGCTTTGTAGTAGGGGGGGATATGTATAATGGCTCTATGGAGATGATGGAGAAAACCAATCGAGCAGCCGCCGCTACCAATCCACTGTTTGTAGTGATTGGAGGAGATATAGCCTATAGTGCTGTGGGTGATCGTTCTATTCCTGAAAATCCGCAAAAATGGATAGATTGGTTACGCATTTGGAAGCAAACCATGGTAACTTCTGAAGGCTATCTTATTCCTATTGTTCCCTGCATTGGTAACCATGAAGTGCGAGGAGGCAACGGTAAGACACCGCAGGAGGCAGAATTCTTTTTTGCTCTTTTTCCTACTCTCAACCTTAAAAGCTACAAAGTCTTGGATTTCAGCTCTTACATGAGCTTGATCATCCTTGATTCTGGCCATGCGTATCCTGTCCGTGGAGCTCAGACTCTATGGCTCAAGCAAGTTCTAAGGCAACGCCGGCAGGTTCCCCATAAATTTGCAGTTTATCATATTCCTGCCTATCCCTCTTATCGATCCTACTATAATAAAACTAGCCGAGCAGTTCGCCGGCAGTGGGTCCCTTTATTCGAGCAGTATGGCCTTCATGTAGCTTTTGAAAATAATGATCATGCCTATAAGCGCACTCATCCTATCTGCAAAGGACGACCTCAAAAGCAAGGAGTTTTATATATAGGAGATGGTGCCTGGTCGGTAGCCAATATAAGAACCCCCAAAACACCGCGGCAAGCCTGGTATATTGCTAAATCATCTGCTACCCAGTTTTTTATTCTGGTGACAATAGATGGCAGCCATCGTCGTATACAAGCTTTCACACCAGCTGGCATGATAGTGGATGATGTGGTGCAAGAAGGCGTTAATAAATAGCTTGCTTGTTTTTGCTCGCTTTTTACGAAAATAAGCGTAATTGGAAAAAGAAAAGAACCCAAGATTTTCAATTGCAACGGGGTTTTAGAGATTAAAGAGCCTCTATATCGTTAAATTCACTTTATAGGTCACATAAGTAGTGCAGCGATGTAGATTTTCTTATTAAAAAAAACTGTAAAAATATTTATGAAAGTGTAGGAAAAGGAGAAAAGTTATTAGAGTTGCGGCCTATCAAAATCAAGAATAAAACCTGCTTCAATTGACGAATGTTCTCATAAAAGCACAATTAATATACAAGGGTAGAGGCGTGAGAAATTCTTTCTTTTTAGGGTGGCGTAAAGCTTTAAAAAACTTTAATCAAAGCGATAAAGGCATGGATTTTAAGATAGATAAATTCTTTATTATAAAAAAAATTTACCGAAAGAAGTTAAGAGCAGTGTTATCCTTCTTATGCTTTTATCTAGGATGGGCCAGCTTATTTAATTTGCATGGGACAGAACCGATAGCCGTTAAAAAAGGGACATTAATTGTTGATTATAAAACCGATCTGGAAGGGGATCGACTGGACCGCATTCGGTTTTGGTTAAAAGATGGCAACCATTCTCAAAAAATGTATCCTAAAGGCAATGCTTTTGTAGAAGATCGTAAGAATAGATCGCGGATAGTGGTCTTAGAAGACGTTACTCCAGGAGAATATACTTTAGAGTTTTTGATCCCCAATAAGGATGCTTTTTTTGAGGAGTCTTCTTTAAGGCATATCCATCTACAAGCTGGCGAGGTGGTAAAAGTGGACAAAACCTTTAAAAGGCGGCAAGTCAATTACTACAGTGCTAAACAGTTGCATGAGTGGAAGATCTGGTGGTCATTTCTCTCCAATTTAAGCCTCAAACCTATAACTTCTATGCATCATGCTTACAATCCAAGCCAGCAAGCAGGAGGCAAAGGAAGTTTATTGAATACGCATGCTGCTTTAAAAGGAAAAAATAGCTTCTATGCAAAGAAAGCAAGAGCGCTGCTTGTTTCTGGTTTCATTTCAGCCCCTATGCTTCCTGAGAAAACTAAATGAGCAGCAGAGCTAATGCATAAGCACTACAGTAGGATTTAGATCATACCTTTAAAGAAACTACATCTGCATAGCCAAAAAAGGAATTAACCTTTTTTCCAAGCTGGCTTCCACCATAAAAACAAGCTTTTTATTAAGTATATGATTACATAAATAGTTGTTCAAAAGTTTATTATTGAGACTTTTGAAATGCCGATGAGCATGAAATCAAGCTGCGGACCTTTAAAGAAAAAATTGGCAAAGCAGGTTGCAGTCTTTTGAGAAGAGGACTCCATAAGCTGAATACAGTATTAGCTGTGATGTACGACTTGCAAGTGCCTTTTGTTCATAGCTAGGTCAGATAAGATCTAAAGAGGGCGAAAAAGCCAAACAGGAAAATCTCTAAATGCTCTTAAGTTCACTTTGAATGAGAGTTTATTACTTGTCGAATACTTGTGCTATATCCCACATTCCGCAGGTTAATTTCCATTGGCCTATAATTTCTGAAATGAGGGTGGAGTCAACACATAAGTTTCTACTCATTAAATAGTTCGACCTGAATTAACCTTAAAAATTTCTTCATTGCATCCATTTTAGAAAGAAAAATTATGAATTTTCATTTAGCCCTAAGTTAAAAAACTGAAAATCCAAGTATTTTTGTTGATGAATATGAAAATTGGCTAAAAATTAAGGTTTTTAGAGCAGGAGGTAGCCTTCAAGATAGAGCGTTAAAGCAATTTAAAGAAGAAAATGAGTTTTTTTAGCCTGAATAAAGACGTTTGGGAGAATTTTGAGCGACTAGCCAATTGTAAATTAAACGCATGTTATGGCCAATTCCACATAAAATGGCGTTAAAACAATCTCCTAAACGGCCTTTAAGGTAATTACGTCCCAGTTTGCCATCATTCTTCATATGGCCTATATGAGGTTCTATGGCTTGGCGCCTTTTAAGTTGGGACTTAATCCAATGTGTAAGGCCTTTTCTTTGCCCAGAAATAAATATGGTTTTACCTTCTACTGTATGACCTCGATAGCCTTTATCTACAAATGCTACTTCAATATTCTTACCGCTGTTGTTTTGAGCATTTTTAATAGCTTCTTCAAGAGTGTGCCCATCGTACGGATTGCCATGAATGGCTCTAACATC
Organism: Neochlamydia sp. AcF84; assembly: GCF_011087585.1. Lineage (NCBI taxonomy): Bacteria > Pseudomonadati > Chlamydiota > Chlamydiia > Parachlamydiales > Parachlamydiaceae > Neochlamydia > Neochlamydia sp. AcF84. The sequence continues at coordinate 168 of NZ_VJOT01000072.1, read as the reverse complement.
CAAAGCTAACCCTTCTTGATGAGTGATGACTAGCGAAGTTTTGCAGCCAAATTCATATCTTTTTTCTACTTTACCTTTAGCAATACATTCCACATGGGGCTCATGCAAGCTATACACCTTAGGCGAATCGTTTCTTTTTTGGTTAAAAATACGTTTAATAGTGTCTAA